>NZ_ALBR01000012.1:0-152817 GCF_002081505.1 Bacillus sp. CDB3
TAAACGTTAAAGTTAAAAGTTAAACGTTAAGAAACTAGTACGTAACAAAGTAAATAATACTATACGTAGTAATAATAACGTAACGTCTCGTCTATGCGANCTTTTTATTATCTTATTTCTTCATCTGCATCCTACTATATGTACAAAAATTTTCCCAGTAATCTTACAATGAACGATTATGTATTAGGAATTTACGAAAATACATTGCTGATATATGGTATATAGATATAAAATAAGAAAAGAATAATTTTTTGGCAAATCTTACTGACGAAACTGTAGTATAATATATTGTATTGTATGAAAAAGAGAGTTATTCTATATAAGTGTTTTATAGATAATGTGTAATCAGTCGTCAAAACATGAAGAATGTTGACTCCTGGTTTTTTATTTTGCTGTAACAATGTTTCAGGAGGATGTCATGAAAAGAAGTACCGAGTTTCTAAAAAGTTTAGATGTAAAATTAATTTTAATTTTGTGTGCATTTTGTGTTATAAGTATAACTGCTATATATAGCAGTCAGCAAACCGGGCAGTATGGAGATGCAAACTTTGCTATGAAGCAGGGAGTTAACTACATAATTGGGGTTGTATTGTTACTTCTTGTTGCTAGCATCGACTTAGATCAGTTGCAAAAATTGTCTTGGCCGCTTTATATTGCCGGGTTTGCTTCACTTATTCTTTTGAAAGTATTACCACCATCAGGTTTCACACCTGAAAAGTTAGGGGCAAAAAGGTGGTTCGTTTTTCCAGTACTTGGACAAATTCAGCCATCTGAGTTTTTCAAAATCGCATTGCTTCTTGTAGTAGCAAGTATAGCAGTGAAGCATAATGCACAGTATATGGCAAGGACATTCCAAACGGATTTAAAATTAGTAGGTAAAATTATGCTAGTATCCCTCCCGCCTATGGCCGTTGTATATAGCCAACCGGATACAGGTATGGTGTTCTTATATGCAGCAGCTATCGCATGTATTTTATTTATGTCAGGAATTCAAAAGAAATTAATTGCGTTATGTACAGTCATTCCGGTGACCATATTGTCTACATTAATATTTATATTTGTAAAATATCCAGATTTCTTCTTTAATAAATTAGTTACTTTGTTAAAACCTCACCAACAATCACGTATTATAGGTTGGCTAAATCCATTTGAGAATGCAAATGAAGGCTATCAAACACAGCAATCGATTTTAGCTGTAGGTAGTGGAGGTATGGAAGGGAAAGGATTCGGTGAAGGGAACGTCTATATTCCAGAGAAACACACTGACTTTATTTTCGCTACAATTGCCGAAGAAGGTGGATTTATAGTAGCGGCGTTAGTTGTGTTCTTGTTCCTATTACTACTATATCGAACAATTATTATCGGTTATTCTGCTGATAATTTATTTGGTACATTATTATGTGCTGGATCAATAGGAATACTAACGGTTCAAATATTCCAAAATATTGGTATGATCGTTGGATTAATGCCTGTAAAAGGTATCGCATTACCTTTCTTATCATATGGGGGAAGTTCCTTATTTTCGAATATGATTATGATGGGGCTCATATTATCGGTACGGAAAACGTATAAAAAATATATGTTTTCAGTTAAGTAAAAAAAGCTGGTTCGTTTTTAAACGAATCAGCTTTTTTTACATATATGCTCTTAAACGTTGCAAACTAAAACAGAATAGCAGTTTGAGACGGGTAAGGAGTGCAAAGTTATGCATATGCATATTTTTGAAGGGGCACGGCATCTTTCTAATAGTGAATGGGTTGCTCGGGCTATTATAGCGTACATATTTTTAATATTAGTTGCGAAAGCGATGGGGCAAAGATCTATCGCACAACTTCGCTTTTTAGATGTTGTATTAGTGTTATTGCTTGGCGGGAATATTTCTAATGCGCTATCTGACGAAAAGGTCGGATTACTCGGTTCGATGATCACAACGTTCATACTCGTTGTACTTCACATAATAAGCTCTGTTTTAATGTTGAAATGGGATAGATGGAGACGCTTTTTAGAGCCAGCACCTATTATTCTTATACATAATGGTTCCATTGATTTTAGCAATTTAAAAAAAGCGAGAATTACGGTGGAATATTTATTTTCAGAACTTCGCATGCGAAATGTGAGCGATATGCAAACGATTAAATTAGCATTATGGGAAGCGAGTGGTGTTGTTTCTATATTTCAGTATCCAGAATACGAAGCAGTTTCTCGGCGTGATCTTAAAGTGGCAGGAAGAAGATCTCCAGTTTCTTTTGTGCTAGTAAAGGATGGGAGGATTCAGCAAGATGTTCTTGCTTTAGTAGGAAAAACAGAAGATTGGGCGAGAGAATTTCTAGAGAAGAGTGCAGAAGTCGAATCCATTATGTTAGCTACAGTAGATGAAGCTCATAAAATAAATATTTTGTTAAAAAAATGAAAAATATACGCATTTTGTCGTTTCATACATATGATACAATAGTGTGGACAACGAAAAAGGAGGCGATTCGATTCGATGGGATATGTAGAAGAATTACGAAAAATAGTTGGTCATCGCCCTTTAATTTTAGTTGGTGCTGTTGTACTCGTTATCGATGAAAGCGGATATGTATTATTACAGCAAAGAACAGAGCCGTACGGAAAATGGGGGTTGCCTGGGGGGTTAATGGAGCTTGGTGAATCACCAGAGGAAACAGCTTACCGTGAAGTATACGAAGAGACAGGAATAGAAGTAAAGAACCTTCGATTAATCAATGTATTTTCTGGAGCGAACTATTTTACAAAGTTAGCAAACGGTGATGAATTTCAATCTGTAACGACAGCTTATTATACCGATGAATATGAAGGGAACTTTGTTATGAATAAAGAAGAAGCAGTTCAGCTTAAATTCTTCCCAGTAACAGAACTACCCGACTATATTGTAGGATCGCATAAAAAAATGATTGTTGAATATATGAAAATTATGGAAAAGTAAGATACAATAGTAGAAGAAATACAAAAACACAGTTCTGGTTGGTAGTCCAGACGCATGATCTCATGTCAGTAACCTTCCCCCTCCGGGATGTCCAGTATTTCTAATATTTTTTAGGAGGGGCTGTCGATGGAGTTGACAGTATATCATGATGGTCAATTTTTTGTAGGAATTATTACATGTAAAGAAAAAGGTAAATTGTATGGTGCGAGGTATACTTTTGGAACGGAACCGTCAGACGAAGAAGTGCTTATATTTGTAAATGGTCCACTGTTAGCATATTTTCAGCACTTTGCAAGATGTGGTGTGGAAGTTAAAGAAAAACAGCGTCCAAAAAGTATAAAGCGTATCATACGACAAGCAGCAAAAGAAGTAACTGTAAAACGTTTTACAAAGGCGCAGGAGGCAATTAGTTTATCTTACGAGTTGCATAAACAAGAAAAGCGAGTGCAATCTAAAGAGAAACGAGAAGCTGAAAAGCAAAGAAGACGTTTAATAAAAGTACAAAAGGCAAAGCAAAAACATCGAGGTCATTAAGAAAAGGTGTTAGAGCAAGAGCTCTAACACCTTTTCTATACTGAAATACAAGTAAACTTACTTGTATTCTCTAAACATTAACTGGTAAGATACAAATAGGTAGAATTAGAGGAGGGAAAAGATTGATTAACTTTAACTTTTTTATGAATGATGTTGTCCGTCAAGCGCGTGAGGAGATTGTATCTGCAGGATATACAGAATTGACGACACCAGAAGCAGTTGAAGAAGCATTTAAAAGAAATGGTACAACACTTGTAATGGTAAACTCTGTATGTGGCTGTGCAGGTGGCATTGCTCGCCCTGCTGCTGCACATTCCGTACATTATGATAAACGTCCTAACCACCTTGTAACGGTATTTGCGGGGCAAGATAAAGAAGCAACAGCAAGAGCTCGTGAATATTTTGAAGGGTATCCACCTTCATCTCCATCATTTGCTTTATTGAAAGATGGAAAAATTGTAACGATGGTAGAACGTCATGAAATTGAAGGTCATGAACCAATGCAAGTAATTGCAAAACTACAATCTTACTTCGAAGACAATTGCGAAGAACTATAAGGAAGAGAAAAAGCGGTACGTTCACGAACAAGTGGACGTACCGCTTTTTTATTTAGTTTTTATAATGATTAGACATGCATAGGAATGTTATTTTATGCATGTTTTTATGCATATAAAACGAACTTAATAATGTTTTTTTGTTTATTTTTATTTTAAATGTTGCATAAAAATAAAAGTGCTGATACAATACAAACAACGAATAAATATACTATTAAACTTTTAAATATACATCATTAGGGGGAAGAAAGATGAAGAAGTTACTATCAATATCATTTGCACTTATTTTAATTGTAAGTATGTTCAGTGCTTGTAGTAATGGGGAAGAAAAGGCGAATGTCAAAAATAAAAAAGTACTCGTTATGGGGACTTCAGCAGACTATAAACCGTATGAATACGTGGAAGCTTCAAAAAGTGATGAAATTATCGGCTTTGATGTTGATATTGCCAAATATATCGGAAAAGAACTTGGGTACGAAGTGAAAGTGAAAGACATGGATTTTGGCGGATTATTAGCATCTCTTAATTCAGGAAAAGTTGATTTCGTTATGGCGGGTATGACGCCAACTGCAGAGCGTAAAAATAATGCTGATTTCACAGATATATATTTTGTTGCTAAAAATATGATTGTTTCAAAAAAGGGCTCTAATATTAAATCGTTAGAAGATTTAAAAGGGAAAAAAGTAGGGGTACAAACAGGGTCAATTCAAGAAGAAAAGGCAAAAGAATTTCAGAAACAAGTCGATTTCAAAGCTGAGGGACGTGACCGTATACCAGAAATCGTACAAGAAATTAAAGCTGGTCGTTTTGACGCTGCAATTATAGAAGACACGGTTGCAAAAAATTATTTAGAAAAAATGAAAGAACTACAAGGGATTGAAATTCAAGAAGCACCAGAAGAAGTAGGTGCAGCGATTGCTCTTCCAAAAAATAGTGATAAAACAGAAGAATTTAATAAAGTAATTAAGAAAATGCAAGAAAATGGAGAAATGGATAAATTAGTGAAGAAATGGTTTGGCAGCGGAAAATAAGCTGCCTTTCACTTTTCTGTGAGGGGAATGAAAAGGATGAATTTAGATTTTTCGGCAATTACGCCTTCAATACCATATATATTAAAGGGCTTAGAAGTTACATTGAAAATTGTAGCTGCATCAGCTTTAGCAGGATTTATTTTAGGGACGTTATTAGCACTTTGCAAAATTGCTAGAATACGAGCATTAAATATTGCAGCAGATATATATACTTCAATATTTCGTGGTACACCGCTAGTATTGCAATTAATGATTATTTATTTCGGTGTTCCACAAATGATTGGATATGAGATACCAGCCTTTTTAGCAGCTGTACTTGCATTTAGTTTAAATTCAGGTGCATATATGTCAGAAGTAATTCGTGCCGGCATTCAAGCGGTTGATAAAGGACAAACAGAAGCAGCTATGGCTTTAGGGATTCCTTACGGGAAAATGATGAGAAATATTATTTTTCCTCAAGCTTTAAAAAATATTTTACCAGCACTTGTAAATGAATTTGCGACTCTTACGAAAGAATCGGCTGTAGTAACTGTAATTGGTGCAACAGATTTAATGCGCCGTGCTTATATTGTAGGCGGTGAAACATTTAAATATCTTGAACCATTACTGTTTGTTGGACTTATTTATTATATATTAGTAATTATTCTTACATTAGTCGGGAAAGCCATTGAAGGGAGAATGAAGAAAAGTGATTAAAGTTGAAAACCTTCATAAGTCATTTGGAAAAAATGAAGTATTAAAAGGAATTACGACAACGATTGAAAAAGGAGAAGTTGTTGCAATTATTGGACCGTCTGGATCTGGAAAGTCAACGTTTTTACGCTGTATGAATGTACTAGAAGCACCGACAAATGGTCACATTTGGATTGGAACGGAAGAAGTAACGAATCCGAAAACAAATATTATGCACGTTCGTGAAAATGTCGGAATGGTATTTCAACATTTTCACTTATTCCCTCATATGACTGTATTAGAAAATATTACGTATGCTCCTATCAATGTAAAAGGAGTAACGAAGCAAGTGGCTGAGAAAAAGGCTCAGGAGCTTTTGGATAAAGTAGGACTGCTTGATAAGAAAGATTCATATCCAAATCGTCTTTCAGGGGGACAAAAGCAACGTGTAGCAATAGCGAGAGCATTAGCGATGGAACCGGAAGTTATGCTATTTGATGAACCAACATCTGCGCTAGATCCAGAAATGGTGAAAGAAGTATTAGAAGTTATGAAATCATTAGTTACGACAGGAATGACGATGGCAATCGTTACGCATGAAATGGGATTTGCAAAAGAAGTAGCAGACCGCGTTCTCTTTTTAGATGGTGGAAAGCTTGTAGAAGATAGCAATCCGGAAGAGTTTTTCACAGCACCAAAAAGTGACCGTGCAAAAGAATTTTTGCAAAAGATATTGTAATATGTAAAGGTTACGTGAATAATAAGTAGAAAAGGATGACATCGCGTCATCCTTTTTTTATACTAACTTTAAATACATTTATACATATAGGAGTAATGATATGTTTAAAATTGGATACCGTACAGTGAAAACAGCGCTCGGAACGGGGGCGGCAGTTTTTATTGCTCAGTTATTAGGATTAGAATTTTATAGTTCAGCTGGTATTTTAGTCATTTTATGCGTGCAAAATACGAAACGAAAATCCGTTCAAGTATCGTTGCACCGTTTTTTAGCTTGTGTATTATCAATGGTATTTGCGTTTTGTATTTTTGAAACGATTGGTTATACACCACTTGCGATTAGCGTATTACTGCTTACCTTTATTCCAACTGCAGTTATGTGCAAAATTCAAGAAGGCATTGTCACGAGTTCGGTTATCGTTATGCATCTGTATTCATTAAAGCAAATTACATGGTCTATAGTTGGTAATGAAATTGCTATATTAACGATTGGAATTAGCGTCGCTTTATTAGTAAACATGTACATGCCAAGCAGTGAGAATAAACTGAAAGAGTATCAAGAAAAAATAGAAGAGCATTTCAGAACAATCTTGTTTGAAATGGTCGTTTATTTACGAAATCGAGATAGTAATTGGAGTGGAGCCGAATTAATTGAAACAGAAAGGATGCTGAAAGAAGCAAAAGATTTATCATTTAAAAAACTTGAGAATGAGTTTATGCGTGAAGATGACTATTATTATCGTTATTTTGATATGCGCATGCAACAATTTGAAATTTTGGAGCGCATGATACCATTAGCTGCGTCACTATCTTGGACGTATGAACAAGCCGATATGATTGCAGATGTAATTGAAAATATAGGGAACTCTATTCGTCCTGAAAGTACAGGGGTCATTTCGTTAAGGCAACTTCAAGAAATGCGAGAAGTATTTAGAGAAATGCCTTTACCCGTCTCGCGAGAAGAATTTGAAATACGTGCGAAACTTGTTCAACTTGTGTATGAAATGGAGCAATATTTACTCATTAAAAGTCGCTTTAAGGGAAAGGATAATATAAAAGAACTTATATAGAAGGTAGGAATTACATATGCCGTATCTTCTCTCTTTCATATTATGTCTTTCTTTATCACCGATCTGGCCTCTTGGTGATAATCCGCGTACCGGAGATCCTTTTATTATTGTAAATAAAGCGACGAATAAATTAGCTTATATTGACGATGGGAAAATCCAAAAGGTTTTTCCAGTAGCGACAGGAAAAACGAATGAATTAACCCCAGAAGGAACTTTTGATATTGTAATGAAAGCGAAGGATCCGTACTATATTGCAAAGGATATTCCAGGTGGATCACCAAAAAATCCACTTGGGTCAAGGTGGATGGGATTTAATGCAAGAGGAACTGATGGGAGTAAATATGGAATACATGGAACAAACCAACCTAGTTCAATTGGAAAGTATATTTCACAAGGATGTATAAGAATGAAGAAAAACGATGTGGAATATTTATTTGATCGTATTCCAATTGGAACGAAAGTATGGATTGTGAAATCGAAAAAATCATTTCAGCAATTAGCAAAAGAAAAAGGTGCCATTGCATATGAAAAAGCCGACACAAAAGTTGGCTTTTTCTTTTATTATACGTTGTCTTGACATGTGTACATAACCATGCGTTAATGAAAATATAGAAAGATAAAAATAGGTAAAGGGGTTGCTCATATGTACTTGAATCCGAAAATTTCTTATATGCAGTTTTTTGTGGGTTTTCTATTTGTTATTACATTCATATTGGCAACTTTTAATATATGTTCTTACGTTGTAGCGATTGTATTTATGGCATTACTCAATCTTACTTTTGTTATTGGGGCATTTCAGCAGAAACAATATACAAGCTTTGTAATAGCGCTTGTAATGGCTTTTTCCTTTAGTATTGTAGCAGTTGTACTATATATAAAATAAAATATTCATTGGAAGGTAGACTATCTCGACTTCGAGATGGTCTATTTTGTATGTGTAAACAGTAAAAAAAGGACGAGTGAATCGTCCTTTTTACCAAAACATACTTGCGCCAGTAAGTAGTGTTGTTACAAGCATAGAAATTAGCATTATATAAACCATAATTTTTTGAGCTTTTTTATGCATCGTTAAACCTCCTTGCAAATCAGTACAATTTCATTGTAACGAGAAATGAAATTGTGGACAAGGGGAGAGAAAGGACAAAATTCGGGAAGGGGGTGCAAAATATAACAGGAAATTTGAGCATACGTAGAGAATATGTTAAAAGGTAGATTATTAGTTTTTGTTATGCAAGTATGAAGAATGGAGATACGATGATGAAAATATACGAAACAGAGCGTTTACATTTAAGAGAAATTGATGAGTCGTATGCGGAAAAAGTTCTTCAATATTACGACAAAAATCGTGAGTTTTTAAAAGCGTGGGAAGAGTATAGACCGGAGGATTTTTTCACGCTAGATTATCAAAAGAAAAAGTTACAAAAGGATAGAAAAGAGTTCGCGGAAGGTAAGATCATCAGGCTGTGGATTTTTAAAAAGGGTGATGATACAAAAATTATTGGATGTATTTCATTTAATCTAATTGTTCGCGGAATTTATCAATCTTGTGTACTTGGTTATAAATTAGATAGGGAAGAATTGAATAAAGGTTACACAACAGAAGCGCTTAGAAAAGCAATTCAAGTTACCTTTAAAGAATTTCATTTACATCGTATAGAAGCGCCGATTATGCCACGAAATTTAGCATCTATACAAGTAGTGACGAAAATAGGATTTCAATATGAAGGTGTATCTCGAAAAATGCTAATGGTTAATGGTGTTTGGGAAGATCATATGCGCTGGGTGTTGTTAAACGAGTAATAGAAAGCAGATGGGTATCTAGATGTATGAACCATCTGTTTTTTGTCTTGTATTTCGAAACTTTTGCGAAATTCTGTTATAATTAATATTGTTACATACATAATGGTAGTGCAGGAGGCGCAGTCTTATGATTAATCAAGAACGTTTAGTAAATGAATTCATGGAGTTAGTACAAGTAGATTCTGAAACAAAATTTGAAGCAGAAATTTGCAAAGTGTTAACAGAGAAATTTACTGCTTTAGGTGTAGAAGTATTTGAGGATGACACGATGGGCGTGACTGGTCATGGTGCAGGTAACTTAATTTGTACTTTACCAGCAACAAAAGACGGTGTTGATACAATTTATTTCACTTCTCATATGGATACAGTAGTTCCTGGTAATGGAATTAAGCCTTCTATTAAAGATGGATATATCGTATCAGATGGTACTACAATTTTAGGAGCGGATGATAAAGCGGGATTAGCATCAATGTTTGAAGCAATTCGTGTTTTAAAAGAGAAAAACATCCCTCATGGTAAAATTGAATTTATTATTACAGTTGGAGAAGAATCTGGTCTTATTGGTGCAAAAGCGTTAGACCGTGAGCGTATTACAGCGAAGTATGGTTATGCATTAGATAGCGATGGAAAAGTTGGTGAAATCGTTGTTGCAGCTCCAACACAAGCGAAAGTGAATGCGATTATTCGTGGGAAAACAGCGCACGCTGGCGTAGCACCGGAAAAAGGTGTATCTGCAATTACTATCGCAGCAAAAGCAATTGCAAAGATGCCACTTGGTCGTATCGATTCTGAAACAACTGCAAATATTGGGCGTTTTGAAGGTGGCACACAAACAAATATCGTTTGCGATCATGTTCAAATTTTTGCAGAAGCTCGTTCTTTAATCAATGAGAAAATGGAAGCACAAGTTGCAAAAATGAAAGAAGCATTTGAAACAACTGCAAAAGAAATGGGTGGTCATGCAGACGTTGAAGTAAATGTTATGTACCCAGGTTTTAAGTTTGCTGATGGAGATCACGTTGTAGAAGTTGCGAAACGCGCTGCTGAAAACATTGGCCGTACACCTTCTCTTCACCAAAGTGGTGGCGGAAGTGATGCGAACGTAATCGCAGGACACGGTATTCCAACAGTTAACTTAGCAGTTGGTTATGAAGAAATTCATACAACAAATGAAAAAATTCCTGTTGAAGAATTAGCGAAAACAGCAGAATTAGTTGTAGCTATTATTGAAGAAGTAGCGAAGTAATTAACTAGAAAAAGCATGTAAATCAATTGTGATTTACATGCTTTTTTATTTTGATTCAATTGCTTTCACAAGACGGATAAGCCAGTATAAGAAAATCCATGGGAGTACATAAGTTGTTGCGATGCTAAGTAAACGAGGAAGGAGTCCAGCCACATTAATATTGAACATCGGAAGTAGCAAATAATTGATTAAGATAATTAAAATAATAATAACGAATGTATAGTTGAGCTTACTATTTGGTTTCATAATAAGTCACTCCTTTTACAATAATATCCATCCTTCGTATTAAGTATAGCAAAAATAAGGATAAAAAGAATAAGTGATTATTATATTGTACATGAATTTGATATAATAAAGGAACGGATGTTCTTTGGAGGAGATGAGTATTATGCGAGAAATGTATCCGAAAAATGGTCGTGTTATTTTACATGTAGATATGAATTGTTTTTTCGCATCTGTTGAAATTGCTCATGACCCATCATTACAAGGAAAGCCATTAGCGATTGCCGGGAATGAAAAAGAGAGAAAAGGGATTATCATAACATGTAGTTATGAAGCGAGAGCATATGGAATACGTACGACGATGCCCCTTTGGGAAGCAAAGCGATTATGCCCGCAATTAGTTGTGAGGCGTCCTAATTTTACATTATATCGCGAAGCCTCATTTCAAATGTTTCAAATTCTTTCCCGTTTTACAGAAAAGATACAACCAGTTTCTATAGATGAAGGGTATTTAGATATTACAGATTGCTATGCACTAGGTTCGCCTCTTGAAATAGCAAAGATGATTCAACAAGCGTTATTAACAGAGTTACAGCTTCCGTGTAGTATTGGAATTGCTCCAAATCTTTTTCTAGCAAAGACCGCTTCAGATATGAAAAAACCACTTGGTATTACTGTGCTTCGAAAACGCGACATTCCAGAATTGATTTGGCCACTTCCAGTTGGAGCCATGCATGGAATTGGTGAGAAAACAGCTGAAAAATTAAATGATATTCATATACAGACAATTGAACAGTTGGCAAAGGGAGACGAGCATATCATTCGCGCTAAAATTGGAAAGCACGGTGTTGATTTACAAAGACGTGCAAAAGGTATGGATGATAGGGAAGTTGATCCGAGTCAAATGGGACAGCATAAAAGTGTCGGTAATTCGATGACCTTTTCAAAGGATATGGATGAAGAGAAAGAATTACTTGATATGTTAGAACGTTTATCAAAGTCAGTGAGTAAAAGGTTACAAAAGCGAACCCTTGTCAGCTATAATATACAAATTATGATTAAATACCATGATAGGCGAACAGTAACACGGAGTAAGCAATTGAAAAATGCGATTTGGGAAGAATGTGATATTTTTCAAGCTGCATCCCGTTTGTGGAAGCAACATTGGGACGGTGATTCCGTTCGTTTACTAGGTGTTACAGCTACTGAAATAGAGTGGAAGACAGAATCGGTGAAACAATTAGATTTGTTTTCATTTGAAGAGGATGCGAAAAAAGAACCGCTACTTGCTGTCATTGATCAAATTAATGATAAGTATGGGACACCGCTTTTACAGAGAGGTAGTCAACTACTACGTAAGCAAGAGAAGTCGTTTCAACAAAAGTTAGAAAATAAGTTTATGTAGAAGGTGTCATGAAGCAGTAAATATCATGGCACCTTTCATATTTAACTCGCTTCTAAATCTAAAGAAGTCTTCCACCCAGCAGCAGTAACGCCAGATTCTAATAACATTCTACTTACTATTTTTTCAATTAAGATAGCCGCATTTGTCTTGCAATGTAATGTAGCCTGTATACAGACTTTTTGATTAGAATCTACATCTTCACTATATAACTCTTTTAAACCGAGACCTTCTGTACTTACCATATGCATAAGTAAAAAACGAATATGTGCTTCATTTTCTTCTGAACAAGTAAGAGAAAGGAAGTAGTTTGTTTGTTCAGGTGATTCGTCTTTTGATTTTTTATTCATAAATAGAGCGATTGGGCGAAGCAGTATATTTGCTAGTAAAACGCCGGCTGCACCTAATATAGCTGCAACGAGGAAGCCAGCACCTGTAAGAGTACCAACAGCAGCTGCGCACCATAAAGTTGCTGCTGTATTTAACCCTCTAATACTAAAACCGTCACGAATAATAACACCGCCTCCTAAAAAGCCAATACCACTAACAACTTGAGCGGCGATGCGTGATGGACTAGCATCATGATCAAGCATGACGGATAATAAAACAAATATACAGGCGCCAAGTGATACGAGAGCATTTGTCCGCAAACCAGCCATTCGATGTCTCCATTGTCTTTCCATTCCGATGCAAGCTCCTACAATAATTGCTATAAATAACCTTAATACGATGTCATACCATATCATCATGGTCACCTCCATACATATAAGTACATGTTATATTTTTTAAGAATGAGAGGGGAATCCCCACTCATTCTCATTTTTACAACCAGCTATGAAATTTTTTAATATAAAGTTTTTTCAGGAATTGTGTTAAGAAAGCATAACCTAATAATATTCCTATGAGCCACGGGAAGTAGCTTAGTGGTAATGCTTGTAAACCAATTGCTGCACCAAGTGGTGAGAATGGAATATAAATTCCGATTGCCATAATACAAGCGGTTAATAAAAGAACTGGTATTGATGCTGTACTTTGAATGAACGGAATTTTCTGTGTTCTAATCATATGGACAATTAATGTTTGAGTTAGTAGCCCAACGACAAACCAACCTGATTGGAATAGTGATTGTTCTCCAGGTGTATTTGCACCGAATACATTCCACATGACAACGAATGTGACAATATCGAATATAGAGCTAATTGGACCGATGCAAATAATGAAGTTACGCAAGTTTGCAGTATCCCATTTTCTGGGCTTCTCTAAAAATTCCTTATCCATTTTATCCCATGGAATTGAAAGCTGTGAAATATCATAAAGTAAGTTTTGAATTAATAGATGAATTGCAAGCATCGGTAAGAATGGAATGAAAGCACTTGCCACTAATACACTAAATACATTTCCGAAGTTAGAGCTAGCTGTCATTTTTATATATTTTAAAATATTGCCGAAAGTAGTGCGTCCTTCTAAAATACCTGCTTCTAATATAGTTAAACTTTTTTCAAGTAGAATAATATCGGAAGATTCTTTTGCAATGTCAGTAGCAGTATCAACAGATATTCCAACATCAGCATCACGTAGTGCAACGGCATCGTTAATACCATCCCCCATATAACCTACAGTATGACCATTACCTTGCAATACACGAATGATGCGGGACTTTTGCATTGGATTTAGTTTTGCGAACACTGTTGTTTCTTCTGCTAGTTTCGCTAATGCTTTATCTGGTAAAGAATCAATTTCGTAACCGAGGACAGGCTCACCTATATTTAATCCCACTTCTTTACAAACTTTTCTTGTAACAATTTCGTTATCGCCCGTTAAGATTTTTACTTGTACGCCGTGTTTATGCAATGCTTGAATTGCAGAAGCAGCAGATGGTTTAGGCGGATCTAAAAAGCCGATATATCCAGTAAGGATCATAGCGGATTCATCTTGTACTGCATAAGCTTTATGATAAGGTTTGTTATCTTTCTTGTATGCTACAGCGATGACACGCATTCCTTCACTATTTAAAGTTTCGCTAAGATGTTTTACATTTGCTCTCATTTCTTCAGTAAGAGGGACAATTTGCCCATCCACTTCAGTGTAATTACAAATTGATAAAATTTCTTCTACGGCACCTTTACAAACCATTGTCTGTTCACCTGAAATATCTTTCACGATAACAGACATGCGGCGACGAGCGAAATCGAATGGAATTTCATCTAGCTTTTGAAAAGTTGATGGATCAAACTTATGGTTTTCCTCTGTATGTTCAATGACAGCTTTATCTATTAAATTTTTCAATCCAGTTTGGTAGAAGCTATTTAAATACGCAAATTGTAAGACGCGATTGCATTCATTTCCGTTAGGATCTAAATGACGAACAAGGACGACTTTATCTTCTGTTAAAGTTCCAGTTTTATCCGTGCAAAGGATGTTCATAGCACCTAAGTTTTGAATTGAGTTTAGCTGTTTTACAATTACTTTTTGTTTAGACATGTTCACGGCACCTTTAGCTAAATTAGCAGTTACAATCATTGGTAACATTTCAGGTGTAAGACCAACTGCAACGGCAATAGCAAAGAAGAAAGCTTCTTGCCAATCTCCTTTTGTAAATCCATTAATGAGAAGGACAATGGGTGCCATAATAAGCATAAATGTGATTAAGAGCCAACTTACTTTGTTCACGCCTTTATCAAAGCTTGTTTCTGCACGTTTTCCGATAACCTTATTTGCTAAAGAGCCGAAATACGTATCCGTACTAGTTGAAACAACAACAGCTTTTGCGCTACCGCTAACAATATTTGTACCCATAAAGCAAAGGTTTTCCATATCGAGCGGATTGTAATTTTTTTTCATGTTTTTCGGTAATATATGTTTATTTTCCGTATGGTAGCAGTTCTCGTATTTTTCTACAGGAAGTGCTTCCCCTGTTAAAGAAGATTGATTAACAAATAAATCTTTAGCGGATAAAATCCGCACATCAGCTGGAACGATATCACCGGCTGAAAGTGAAATAATATCGCCAGGAACAAGTTCTTCAATTGGAATTTCCATTGTATGATTACGGTTTAAATTGGTTACGTTTTTTGTTTCATGTATAAATCCATCTATTCTAAAGACACTCGCGGTTGTTCGAACCATAGCCTTTAACTTATCTGCCGCTTTCTGAGAGCGGAATTCTTGTAGAAAGCGAATCGTTGCACTTAGCAGTACCATTACAGATACGACAATTGTTCCTTGTATGTCATCTGTGAAAAAAGAGAGTGCTCCAAGAGCTAATAAAACAAAAATAAATGGATTTTTAAATGCCAGCAGAAATTGAATGTACCACGGCAATGTTTTATTATGAGCGATTTCGTTCGGACCATATAAAGAAAGTCTATGAGACGCTTCTTGTTTAGAGAGTCCATCTTGTGTTGTTTCTAAGAGTTTTAACGCAGAGTATACATCCTGTGTTGCAACTTCCACTAATAATTCGTTATTTGCTTTCATGCTATCTTGATCGTAAGCATGCTTCGTTTCTTGTCTTTGTAAATTTAACATCGGTAGTTCCTCCTTTTCATGAAGGAGGAAACAATCTGTTACTCGACTATTTAAAATTGGGAGGAACAGCTTCTTTCCTACCTACATGGTGAAATATTAACGTAAAACATATGGGTATCTGGGCCGAATCATCACTTGCCACTGTTCCTCACCTCCGTACAATTAGTAGTTTCTGAATATGCTATGTTTGTTTCATAGTAAGGTGCATAAAGATATAAAAAAGACCTTTACTCAAAACGAGTAAAGGTCTGAATTCGTAGTCAAAAAGAGTCAACAACAAAGACTGTTAGTAAGCATAGATAAAAACAGTTTTTGTGTATGACAAAACATACGCACCTCTCCCTCGTTGAGTTTTAGCACTGTATAGCATAGGTACTGAAACCAGCTACGTTAAGAAAGGCCTTCATTCCGACCTTTCCTGTTGACCCATTGGCGTCTCTCGACATTTTTGGGCAGCAGCGTTTCTCTATACAGGAGCCTCACCTAACAGAGACCATATTCAATTACAAGTTGAATGTTAGCACTGTAAAATCATAGTGTCAATATCTTTTTAATCTGTTTTTTTGAAAAATTAAATAGATTTATGATGGCTATATAGTAGGAAATAAGAGGAGTTTTTTTGAAATAAGGCGGGAAAATAAATATTTTAATGAACATAAATAAAAAAGCACTGATTACAGTGCTTTTTATAATAGATTACGAGATTGTAGGGTTTTCAAAAATAACAATCTCTGAACTGTTTGTAGTTGAAACGCGTTGTGCGTAATATGTTAAAGCTGAAGAAATATATGTTGGTAACGAATCATTTGTATGTGTTGTTGTATATTCATGGATTAATTCTTTCAAAGTCGTCCATTCTAATTGTGCTGGGTGATCAGACACGAAAGAACTTACCCAGCGATCAAATGAAGATGAAAAATCAGTTTGTAAACGAAATGCTTCTTTCATAATAAAACGCTCCCTTAAAATGTAGTATAATCATTTTAACATAAAACACGAACAATTGCTAAGTTTTTCGTGCATAACGTTCGTGTTATATAGTTGTCTAGATGATTGGTTATGTAAATTCAATTTGCCATTTGAAATAACATTCCGTAAGATGAAAGGTAGATTATATAAAGAGCTGGAGGAAAGAAAGTGGAATTTGTATTTTTAGGAACTGGTGCAGGTGTTCCTTCGAAAGGAAGGAATGTTTCAGCGATTGCTCTGCAATTGCTAGAAGAACGAGGACAGACTTGGTTATTTGATTGTGGCGAGGCGACGCAACATCAAATATTACATACATCAGTACGTCCACGCCGCATTGAAAAAATATTTATTACGCATTTACATGGTGATCATATTTTTGGATTGCCTGGTTTATTAGGAAGCCGTTCGTTTCAAGGAGGGACTACACCTTTAACAGTGTATGGGCCAAAAGGAATTAAACAATTTATTGAAGTGGCATTATCAGTAAGTACGACACATGTGAAATACCCACTTGAAGTTGTTGAGATAACAGAAGAAGGTACTGTGTTTGAAGATAATGAATTTTATGTGGAAACGAAAAGATTGTCACATGGTATTGAATGTTTTGGGTATCGTATTGTAGAGAAAGATATACAGGGTGCTCTTTTAGTTGATAAATTGCTGGAGATGGGTGTGAAACCCGGTCCACTCTTTAAACGTTTAAAAGATGGAGAAGTAGTTGAATTAGAAAATGGTACGATACTAAATGGAAAAGATTTTATTGGTCCGCCTCAAAAGGGAAGAATCATTACTATTTTAGGTGATACAAGATATTGTGAAGCGAGTAGAGAGCTGGCACAAGACGCTGACGTACTTGTTCATGAAGCAACTTTTGCTGCAGAAGATGAACAACAAGCGTATGATTATTTTCATTCCACATCTAAGCAAGCTGCGAGTATTGCACTTCAGGCAAATGCAAAACGATTAATATTGACTCATATTAGTTCTCGTTATCAAGGGGATACATATAAGGAATTATTGAAAGAGGCAAGAGAGCTATTTTCAAATACAGAAATAGCTATGGATTTGAAATCATTTCCAGTAGAAAGATAATAATGGTGTGAAAAAATGGTGACGAAAAGTTGCCATTTTTTTATTTCTAAAAAAAAATTAAAATAAAACTGTTATCATTTTATGTTTATATTGGATGAAACAGAAAGTTTTAATGATGTGAAGATATAGGATAAAAATACATAGTACCGATTATTTAGAAAAACTGTTATATAAGTCAGACGACATACGAGTGGTACAAATAGCAAAAATAGATTGTTATTCAGAACTTTTAAAATTCATTAAAAGTAAGCGTTTTATTAAAAACAAGCTATAATGAGGGCAGATTATAATTTATTGTAGGCTACATGCGTTTTAGCCATTTGTCGTAACAAGTGAAGTTGACTAAATCGTGAGAGAGCAACAGGGAAATTATAATAGGAAGGATACTACTATTATTTGTACTAAGTCTTTTTTCACGTTTTAGCTTTAAAGCATCAAAAGGTATAAAAGCAATGGGAGTTTCACTTGTTTATGCTATCCTTGTAAGGGGTTCTGTGTTAAACTTTGGATTGCTACCAGACTTTATTGTGGATTAGCTTATATTATTTTTAAATGAAGGTAATGCTAAGTTTCTTATTTATTATGATAACTAGTATTATTTCAGGATATATTGCTTCACTGTTATTCAAAAACGATTCAATTCGTACAGCGGAACAAATTCGTGGTACGAATGGAACGGCAACCGATTCGGTAGCTTAATAGAATAGTAAAAATTTTTTTCATAGAGGTTTAGGGGGAGTTATGATGAAGTATCGCTCAGTATTTGATATTATTGGTCCAGTTATGATTGGTCCATCAAGTTCACATACAGCAGGCGCAGCAAGAATGGGGCAAGTTGCTCGCCAGCTGTTTCGTCATGAACCAGAAAGAGTAAGCATTTCATTATATGGATCATTTGCAAAGACGTATCGTGGGCATGGTACAGATGTAGCGCTAATAGGTGGGATATTAGGATTTGAAACAGATGACTTACGTATTCCAGAGGCGCTAGACATAGCAAAAGAGCGCAAAATTGAAGTGGAATTCATTGAAGAAGATGCAAATGCACCTCATCCAAATACAGCGAGAATTCGTTTGTATAAAGGTGAGGAAGAAATTGAAGTTGTTGCTTGCTCAATTGGTGGCGGTAAAATTGAAGTTGTAGAATTAAACGGATTCGATCTTCAATTATCAGGTACGAGTCCAGCACTACTTATTGTAAATAACGATCGCTTTGGTGCTATTGCAGCAGTAGCTTCAATTCTTGCTAAGCATGAGATTAACATTAGTACAATGAGTGTTTCTCGTAAAGAAAAAGGAAGAAGAGCACTTATGGTCATTGAAACAGACGAATTATTAGCAGATGAAGTGATTGAAGAAATAAACGCGCAACAAAATATTTGTCAAGTAACTATTATGGAATAATTGCAGGGGGGACACACCATGTTTCGGAACGCAGCGGAACTAGTGGCGCAAGCTAAAGAACAAAATGTAAAAATCTCAGAAATTATGATTCAATGTGAAATGGAAACTAGAAGTATTTCACGTGAAGAAGTAATTGCTGGTATGGAAAAGAACTTAGTCGTGATGGAGCAAGCAGTAGAACGTGGTATTCGCGGTGTGAAATCACCAACCGGTTTAACTGGTGGAGATGCTGTAAAAGTTCAGGCGTATATGGAGAGCGGAAAAGGCTTATCTGGAGATACGATTT
This sequence comes from Bacillus sp. CDB3, assembly GCF_002081505.1. NCBI lineage: Bacteria > Bacillati > Bacillota > Bacilli > Caryophanales > Bacillaceae > Bacillus > Bacillus sp. CDB3. The sequence goes on from NZ_ALBR01000012.1 coordinate 19,493, forward strand.
TGGACGCAGTGAGTAAAGCTGTTGCAACAAATGAAGTAAACGCAGCGATGGGAATTATTTGTGCAACACCAACAGCAGGGTCTGCTGGAACAGTGCCGGGTGTACTATTTGCACTAAGAGAAAAATTGCATCCTACACGTGAAGAAATGATTGAATTCTTATTTACAGCAGGAGCTTTCGGTATGGTTGTTGCGAATAACGCTTGTATTTCTGGTGCAGCGGGAGGATGTCAAGCTGAAGTTGGTTCAGCAAGTGGAATGGCGGCTGCGGCTGCAGTTGAAATGGCTGGTGGAACACAAGATCAAGCAGCTACAGCGATGGCGATTTCATTAAAGAATATGCTTGGTTTAGTATGTGATCCTGTTGCAGGGCTTGTAGAAGTACCTTGTGTAAAACGTAATGCAGCAGGAGCTGCAAATGCGATGATTTCAGCTGATTTATCATTAGCTGGTGTAACGAGTACAATTCCATGTGATGAAGTAATTGAGGCAATGTTTAGAATCGGACAAACGATGCCAGTAGCACTTCGTGAAACAGCTGAAGGCGGACTTGCAGCAACACCGACTGGTCGCCGTCTGCAAGAAGAGATTTTTGGTAAGAGTAATAACTAAAAGCATATCATATGATTAAAGTAAAAACGGAGCTCAAATAAAGTTGAGCTCCGTTTTTTATTTTTCTTTTGCTATTTTTTCTAATGTTTTTCCGAGATCGTGTGATCGTTTCGTTGCTTGTGTAATACATGAGATTAATGCTTGTTGAAAATTATGCTCCTGTAACACTTCAATACCTGCTTCAGTTGTCCCTCCAGGAGAAGTAATTTCTTTTCGCAAAATAGAAGGGTGTTTTTCGCTTGCTTTTAGCATTTCAGCAGCACCAATCATCGTCTGAAGAATAAGTGATTTTGCAACATCTTCCTTTAAACCAATTTTTTTTGCTGCCTCTTCCATTGCCTCTACCACGTAATAAATATAAGCTGGTCCACTCCCGGATAATGCAGTGACAGCATGCATATCTTCTTCTTCTACAACAGAGACGAGACCAATCGTTTCAAATAACGATGTTGCAATGCGAATATGTTCCTCCGTTGTGTGTTCTGAAGGTGAGATAGCGGTAGCGGATTTTAAAATAGCCGCAGATGTATTTGGCATCGCACGGATAATCGGAACGTCTTTTTGAAGTAGGTTTCTAATTGAATGAGTAGAAACACCTGCTAATAACGAAATAATAAGCAAGTCATTATGTATGTATTCTTTAAGAGGAATCATCGCTTCTGCGACATCTTTTGGCTTCATGGCTAGAAAAAGAATATTTGCATCAGCAAGTAATTCCTTTTTATTATGTGTACCTTTGACACCGTATTTTGTATGTAACTCCTGTAATCTTGTCTCGTTAGAACGATTACTTACAGTAATATGTTCCCCTTTAACAACATTTGCGTTTAATAAACCACCAATAATCGCTTCGGCAATAGAGCCTGCACCGAGAAAGGAAATGTTTTGAATAGACATGATGTTCCTCCTTTAAATTTGGTTAGAAATGCTTATAAATGTACATACATTCGTTTTTTTATGGAAAACACCTCTTTTTATCTGAAAATAATGACAAATTTATAGGGAAGTTGTAAACTGAAGAGGTATTCATTTTTGAACCGGAAAAAGACAGGGGGGCTAAGCATGACGGCGATTCATCGAATGGAGATTCCTGTTCCATTTGCAGTTGAGACAGTGAACGTGTTTTTAGTTGAGGGAGAAACATTAACGTTAATTGATACAGGGACAAATACAGAAGAAGCAAAGAAGGCACTAGAAAGTCAATTAGGTGTATTAGGGTATAAGATAGAAGATATTGAAACGGTAGTGATTACGCATCACCATGCGGATCATTGTGGACTTTTAAATACATTTTCTGAAAAAGCAAAGATTATTGGACATCCTTGGAATGAACCGTGGATCACGCAGAATGCCGAATTTTTAAAGAGGTATCATGAATTTTTTAAAGAGACGGCTTTGCAGTTCGGCGTTCCAGCAGCATTTTTGAATGGTGAGGCGTTATTGACGACGAAGACACTTAAATATTCTTGTAATAGGTCGTTAACACATACTGTGAGAGAGGGAGATCGTATAGATTCGTTACCTGGATTTACAGTGATTGAAACCCCAGGTCATGCTTCCACTCATATTTCATTATATAGAGAATCAGATGGAATATTAATTGGTGGGGATGCTCTCATTAGTCATATTTCTTCAAATCCAATATTAGAACCACCATATGAAGGGCAAACAGAAAGAGCACGTCCTTTATTGCAGTACAATCAAACGTTAAAACGTTTAAGTGAAATGGATATTTCACGTATTTTATCCGGGCATGGGGAAGATGTTCTGAATGTGAAACAACTTATTGAAACAAGATTACAAAAGCAAGAGACACGTGCTTTTAAAGTGCTGGAGCTATTAAAGGAAAAGCCAATGACAGCATTTGAAGTATGTGTAAAATTATTTCCGGTATTATATAAAGAGCAATTGCCACTTACTATCTCAGAAACTGTTGGACAATTAGACTTTTTAGCATATAATCAACAAGTGATGATTGATGAATCTTCACAACAATGGATTTATTATGCAAAGTAGGTGACAGCAATGACTGGACGTTTACAAGAAAAGGTAATCGTCATTACAGGTGCTTCTAGTGGAATTGGGGAGCAAGTTGCAATGCAGGTTGCGGAGCAAGGGGCGACGCCAGTATTAATGGCTCGAACAGAAGAGAAGCTACAAGCATTAGCAGAAAAAATTAAAGCAACTTATAATACGCCTTGCTATTATTATGTATTAGATGTAAGTGAAGAAACGAAAGTACAATCTGTTTTTTCAAAGGTATTACAAGAAGTAGGACGTATTGATATATTGGTAAACAATGCGGGATTTGGTATCTTTAAAACGTTTGAAGATGCATCAATGGATGAAGTAAAGGATATGTTTCAAGTAAATGTATTTGGATTAGTAGCTTGTACGAAAGCGGTATTACCTTATATGGTAAAAAAGAACGAAGGGCAAATTATTAATATTGCTTCATTAGCTGGAAAAATTGCAACTCCGAAGTCTAGTGCTTATGCTGCAACGAAACATGCTGTATTAGGATTTACAAATAGTTTACGCATGGAGTTATCTAATACAAATGTTTTTGTAACAGCAATTAATCCAGGACCGATAGATACGAACTTTTTTGAAATAGCCGATCAATCAGGTACATATGTAAAAAATATGGGACGTTACATGTTAAAACCAACATATGTAGCAGAACAAATCGTAAAGGTGATGCAAACGAAAAAACGTGAAGTAAACTTGCCGAAGTGGATGGGAATGGGGCCAAAGCTCTATGCATTATTCCCGGGTTTATTTGAACGTGTTGCAGGCAAATCATTAAGTAAAAAATAGGAGATTTCCATATGGAAATCTCCTCAGGCTGTGGAGAAAGTCTTCTCCACAGCCTGTTTTTGTGTCTGAACCTCTTTTTATGTGTCAACACTGATAAAAAAGAGGAAAAGGAGAGATTTCTTATGATGGGTGCTTTAAAAAATCATCGCGATGAACGTGTATCTGTTTCTGTAGAAGAGTTAGTTCCACAAGATCATTTCCTTCGTGCGATTGAAGCGACAATTCGTTTTGATTTTATTGAGGAGAAGTTACGCCCTTATTACTGTGAAAACAATGGACGTCCGTCAATCCATCCTATCGTTTTATTCAAAATGATGTTTATTGGATATTTTTATGGTATTCGTTCTGAGCGTCAATTGGAAAAGGAGATTAAAACGAATATCGCCTACCGTTGGTTTTTAGGGTTTTCTCTATCAGATACTATTCCAGATCATTCTACAATCAGTTGGAATCGCCGTACCCGTTTTATTCATACAAATATTTTCGAAGAAATTTTTGATGAGATTGTGAGGCAAGCGACGGAGAACCGGATGGTGGGAGGACGTGCACTGATGACAGATTCTACACATATTAAGGCCAATGCTAATAAAAATAAATTTGTACATAAATATAAAAAAGAAAAGGCAAAGTTTTATATAGATGAACTAGAAGCTGCGGTAATCGAAGATCGTGAGGTACACGGAAAAAAGAATTAAAACCTAGAAAGGAAAGTGATACCCCTACTAAAAAAACTCGTATAAGCACTACGGATCCAGATAGTGGATTTTTAATGAGAGATGGAAAACCGAACGGTTTTCATTTCTTAGATCATCGTACAACTGATGCGAAGTACAATATCATTACAGATACCTATATAACGGCTGGAAATATGGCAGATTCCGAGCCGTATTTAGCACGTCTACAAGCTCAAATTAATAAATTCGGATTTAAGGTGGAAGCTGTAGCTCTTGATGCAGGCTATTTTACAGGTTATATCTGTAAGAAATTATCAGAAAGAAATATATTTATGGTGATGGGGTATCGCCGATTTGGAAAGCGAAATAAAGAAGTACCGAAAAGCCAATTTAAATATGTAGAAGAAATGAATGCATTTGCTTGTCCGATGGGATGTATTTTAGAGTATGCGACAACGGATCGCGAAGGATATCGTCAATATAAATCGAATCCAGAAGACTGCGCTGTTTGTCCGCTACGTGAGGTGTGCTTTTCAAAGAAACAGAAACAAAAAGTTATCACTCATCATGTATGGGAGAAATATAAAGATATCGCTAGAAAAAACAAGCTAACAGTTACAGGGAAAAAGTTGTATAAAGTACGCTGTTCAACTATAGAGCGAAGCTTTGCGGACGCCAAAGAACTCCATGGCTATCGATATGCTCGGTTTCGGGGGCTGAAGTCTGTCCAAATGCAGGCTTATCTCACCTCAGCTTGTCAAAATATGAAAAAAATAGCCCTCCATCTGACCAAAAAGGGTCTGGTGGAGGGCTATTTTTCTAAATTCTATTATTTTATGTTGTTTTCATTTGCTAAAATCAAAAAGATTTCAGAGTGTTGGGAACCCTAAAGGGTTTCCCAACACTCTGAGGAGATTTCCATATGGAAATCTCCTATTTTTTTATTTTCCAGTCACATAATCGTAAACGACATCCTCAACTGCCTCGTATAAATCAATTTTGATATTTGAATGAATTAACATTTGAATATGTTTAATTAGCATTTCCTGATCCTCTTTTGAAACAGGATTACATTGATATTGCCGAAAACTTTTTGTAATCATTTTCTCAATTAATTTTTCATTCATGTTTTCCCCCGCCTGTATGTATACATGTATTGTTTTATTGTACTTGAAGTGAAATGAAAATACTAATATACACTGTTTTTGTATAAAAATTCAATTGTTTATATTGTTTTTCTAGTAAAATTAAGTTTTTAAAGTTTTAAAAATTAATAAATATTTAATTGACTCTATAATTATACAATATTATAATCATACTTAATTTAAAGAATCGATATGAGGAGGAGCTTATGAAAGTCGCAATTATTGGAGCAACTGGATATGGGGGTATTGAATTAATTAGGTTATTAGAGCAACACCCATACTTCTCAATAGCATCTCTTCACTCTTTTTCGCAAGTTGGTGAGTGCATAGCAAATGCATATCCGCATTTGCGAAATATTCTCGTTCATAAGTTGCAAGAAATTGATGTGGATGAAATAAGGAAGGTAGCAGAGGTGGTGTTTTTAGCAACACCCGCAGGAGTATCGGCAGAGCTAGCGCCACAATTATTAGAAGTAGGTTTAAAAGTGATTGACCTATCTGGTGACTTTCGGATGATAGATCCTTCGTCATATGAAATGTGGTATAAGCGGCCAGCTGCAGAAGCAGAAATCCTTAGGAAAGCAGTATATGGATTAAGTGAATGGAAAAGACCTGAGATTCAAAATGCAAATTTAATTGCAAACCCAGGATGTTTTGCGACAGCTGCATTATTAGCGATAGCACCGTTAGTACGTAGCGGAATGATTGAAGCAGATTCGATTATCATTGATGCAAAATCAGGTGTATCTGGAGCGGGCAAAACTCCAACAACAATGACTCACTTTCCGGAGCTATATGATAATCTTCACATTTATAAAGTAAATCAGCACCAGCATATTCCTGAGATTGAGCAAATGCTTGTAGAGTGGAATAGTGAAATGAAGCCAATCACGTTTAGTACACATTTAATACCGATATCACGGGGGATTATGATTACACTTTATGCGAAAGTGAAAAAGGAAATGGAAATAGGGCAACTTCAAAAGTTGTATGAAGAAACGTATCATAACTCAGCTTTCGTTCGAATTCGTTCTCAAGGAGAATTTCCGAGTCCGAAAGAAGTAAGAGGCTCAAATTATTGTGATATTGGGGTGGCTTATGATGAAAGAACAGAAAGAGTTACGGTCGTTTCTGTTATAGACAATATGATGAAAGGCGCGGCTGGGCAAGCGATTCAAAATGTAAATTTATTAGCGGGACTAGAAGAAACAACGGGTTTACAGCATATGCCGCTTTATCCATAAGGAGGACGTGATGATTAAAGTAGAGTCTATTACAAAATTAGAAAATGGTTCAATTGTAACGCCGAAAGGCTTTTCGGCAATCGGTACTGCAAATGGTTTGAAAAAGGAGAAAAAGGATGTAGGTGCAATTATTTGTGAAGTGCCAGCATCATGCGCCGCTGTTTATACAACAAATCAAATACAAGCAGCCCCGCTGCAAGTAACGAAAGATAGTATAGCGGCTGAGGGGAAATTACAAGCAATTATCGTCAATAGCGGAAATGCAAATGCTTGTACTGGAATGAAAGGGTTACAAGATGCATACGAGATGCGCGCATTAGGGGCGGAACATTTTGGAGTGAAAGAAAACTATGTTGCAGTAGCCTCAACAGGTGTAATTGGTGTCCCTTTACCGATGGATATAATCCGAAAGGGAGTTGGATCTCTTGTACTGACGAAGGAAGTAAGTGAAGCACATTCTTTTTCGGAAGCGATTTTAACGACGGATCTTATAACGAAAGAAACTTGCTATGAGATGATCATTGATGGGAAAGAAGTGACGATTGCTGGTGTTGCTAAAGGTTCAGGGATGATTCATCCGAATATGGCAACGATGCTTAGTTTTATTACAACAGATATCAATATAGAGCATGATGTATTGCAAATAGTATTATCACAGGTTACGAATCATACGTTTAATCAAATTACGGTGGATGGAGATACTTCTACGAATGATATGGTCATCGTTATGGCAAGTGGATTATCAGAAACGAAAACGATGAATATGGAACATAAAGACTGGGAAACTTTCGTATTCGCTTTACAGAAGGTATGTGAAGATTTAGCAAAAAAAATTGCGCAAGATGGTGAAGGGGCTACGAAGTTAATAGAAGTAAATGTGCAAGGTGCTAAAACAAATGAAGAGGCAAATAAGATTGCAAAGCAAATAATCGGTTCGAGTCTTGTAAAAACAGCAATATACGGCGAGGATCCAAATTGGGGACGAATTATTAGTAGTATTGGGCAGAGTGAAGTAACTATTAACCCAAATACAATTGATATAACTCTTCAATCTATCGAGGTATTAAAAAATAGTGAGCCTCAAATGTTTTCTGAAGAGGAAATGACAAAGAAATTACAAGAACACGAAATAAAAATTGATGTGTATTTGCATTTAGGCGATGAAACAGGATCAGCTTGGGGCTGCGACTTAAGTTATGACTATGTGAAAATAAATGCTTGTTATCGTACATAAGGAGAGAGAAGATGAGCGATTATATTGTAGTTAAATGCGGCGGTAGCATGTTGAATCGATTAAATAGTGTGTTTTTTGAGTGCATAAAGAAATTACAAAATAAGTATAAGGTTATTATTGTCCATGGCGGTGGCCCAGAAATTGATGCCAAGTTAGAAAACTCTAATATCAAGGTAGAAAAGAAACATGGATTACGAGTAACGCCAAAAGAAGTTATGGATATTGTTCAAATGGTGCTATGCGGAAGTACGAATAAAAAACTCGTAATGAATTTACAAAAACATCATTTACTTGCAGTTGGGCTTTCAGGGTGTGACGGTAAGTTACTTCAAGTTCAACCTATCTGCGAAGAAATAGGATATGTGGGAGAAGTAAGGTATGTAGAAACAGCCTTATTAAAAGGACTAATAAATATGGAGTATATTCCTGTTATTGCTCCAATAGGGGTAAATGGTAATGAAATTTATAACATAAATGCAGATACTGCTGCAGCTGGGATTGCGGCTGCGCTATCCGCAAAAGAACTCATTTTTATTACGGATGTAGATGGGATATTACATGAAGGGAATTTAGTAAAGAAAACGGATGAATTTGAAATTGCTACTTTTATAGAAAAAGGAGTTATTACAGGTGGGATGATTCCGAAAGTACAGGCGGCACTGGCATCATTAAAAATGGGAGTGCAAAAGGTAAGTATTGTGAATGGTACAAAAGATTTTACTGAGGTTACGGGAGAGTGTATCGGAACGACGGTAACGAAAGGCGTGAGTATCGTATGACGAGTCATCTTTTTCAAACGTATGGGAGAAGAAATATTGAGTTTGTAGAGGGCAATGGGGCGAAAGTTATTGATAAAAATGGTGAGCAATATTTAGATTTCACTTCTGGTATTGGAGTATGTAACTTAGGACATTGTCATCCTACTGTTGTAAAGGCAGTAGAAATACAACTCGGAAACATATGGCATATATCTAACTTATTCGCGAACTCCTTACAAGAAGAGGTTGCATCGTTATTAACAGAAGACACAGCATTGGATTATGTGTTTTGTTGTAATAGCGGGGCGGAGGCGAATGAAGCAGCTTTAAAGCTAGCCCGTAAACATACTGGGAAATCTCTCGTCGTAACATGTCAACAATCTTTCCACGGCAGAACATTTGGAACGATGAGTGCAACAGGTCAAGATAAAGTGAAAGAAGGATTTGGTCCATTACTTCCGTCTTTTTTACATACCCCTTTTAACGATATACAAGCATTAAAAGAAGTGATGACTGAAGAAGTTGCCGCAATAATGGTGGAGGTTGTTCAAGGTGAGGGTGGGGTAATATTAGCTAATCCATCCTTTTTGAAAGAAATTGAAAAGCTATGTAATGAGTACAATGCTCTTTTTATTATAGACGAAGTACAAACGGGGATAGGAAGAACCGGAACGCTATTTGCATATGAGCAAATGGGAATACAACCGGATATCGTTACAGTTGCAAAAGCACTAGGAAATGGCATTCCAGTTGGAGCGATGATTGGCCGGAAAGAATTCGGCACATCTTTTACTGCTGGATCACACGGTTCAACTTTCGGTGGGAATTATATTGCCATGACTGCAGCGAAAGAAGTATTGCAATTAATTAAGGAACCATCGTTTTTAAAAGAAGTAAAGGAAAAGGGCGAGAACGTATTAAAGAAATTGCAAGATGAATTGCAATATGTCGAATGTATTCAAGATATTCGTGGTAAGGGACTTATGATAGGAATCGAATGCAAGCATGAAGTTTCGAAGTTCATAGAACAATTAGAAAAGGAGGGGCTTCTCGTATTACAAGCAGGGCCTAATGTTATAAGACTATTACCACCACTTATTGTAACGAATGAAGAGCTAGAACAAGCAGTATATATGATAAAAAAAGTAGTTTGTACAAAAAATGTATCAATTATATAAGGGGGAGATTTCATGTCAACTGTACAAGTACCGAAATTAAATACGAAAGATCTTTTAACATTAGAGGAACTGACGCAAGAAGAAATCATTTCTTTAATTGAATTCGCTATATATTTAAAGAAGAATAAGAATGAACCATTATTAGAAGGGAAAATATTAGGTCTCATTTTTGATAAGCATTCAACTCGTACCCGTGTTTCTTTTGAAGCAGGAATGGTACAGCTCGGAGGACATGGAATGTTTTTAAGTGGGAAAGAGATGCAAATCGGAAGAGGAGAGACGGTTTCAGATACTGCGAAAGTACTGTCTCATTATATTGATGGAATTATGATACGCACATTTTCACATGCGGATGTAGAAGAGCTTGCGAAAGAGTCCAGTATCCCAGTTATTAACGGTTTAACTGATGATCATCATCCTTGCCAAGCATTGGCTGATTTAATGACGATATATGAAGAAGTTCATACGTTTAAAGGGATTAAATTAGCTTACGTAGGTGATGGGAATAATGTATGTCATTCGCTATTGTTAGCGAGTGCAAAAGTAGGAATGAATATGACTGTTGCAACTCCCGTAGGGTATGAGCCGAATGAAGAAATTGTAAAAAAAGCGTTAGCGATTGCAGGTGAAACAGGGGCTGAAATTGAAATTTTGCATAACCCTAAATTAGCAGTAAGTGAAGCGGATTTTATATATACTGACGTTTGGATGAGTATGGGGCAAGAAGGAGAAGAAGAGAAATATACTTTATTCCAGCCGTTCCAAGTAAATAAAGAGCTTGTTATAAATGCGAAGCAAACATATCGTTTCTTACACTGCTTACCTGCACATCGTGAAGAAGAAGTAACTGGAGAGATTATAGACGGACCACAGTCTATCGTTTTTGAGCAAGCTGGTAACCGATTGCACGCTCAAAAAGCGTTATTAGTGAGTTTGTTTCAAACTACTGGAAAACCTTCCTAAAAAGGAAGGTTTTTTTATATCGAAATGTCGGATGTATATTTGGTTAATCATCTCTATATCATTTATAATAACAAGAGAAAACTAAATTTGTTTTTCATATGATGTAAGGACATACTAAATAGAAAAAATATAGTTAAAGAGATGATAATTGTGAAGACAACTAAGAAGACATATTCGTTTTTTCAGCGGATGTGGAGAATATTAAAGTTTCAATATTTTAAGTTGCTTCGATCACCAGAAGGAGCAAAAAAAGTATCATTAGGTTTTGCTATTGGATTTGGGTTAGAAATGTTAGTAATTTATACGGCATCGCTCGTATATTTAATATTTTATCCAATTGTCAGGTTAGCAAAGGGGTCTTTTCCAGCCGCAGTTATTGGTAATATTATTGGGAAAATATCGTTTCTACCGGTATTTTTATTTCCGTTTGCTTATGCGTTAGGGAAAATGATTTATCCATTTCATGTGAAAAAAATACACCATGAACCATTTACGATATCGGATTTGTTTTCGAGCCATATTTTCACAATGTTAAAGAGCTTATTACAGAGTGAAGTGTATGTATTAATTGGTATGACGATAATAGGAGTTGTGTTTGGGGTAATTTCATATTTCGTTGTGCATTATTTATATGAAAAGAATCGTAAGTTACGTTTGAAGAAAAGAAAGAAACGGGTGAGAGAACCACTCGTGCAAATATAAAGAATGTCACATTCATTTTCTCCTTTGAATATGTTTAAGAAAAAGGGGGAGAGAATGAATGTATTATTATTACGTACCTCAAGTATACTCGTATCCAACATATTATCCGATACATGATATGAGGAGACAATTCGGAGTGTATCAGCAACCACAGCAAGTGCAGCAACTACAACAACCTGAGCAACAGGTTAATCAAGAGAAAAAACCATATTTAACGACATGGCCGTATTCAAATGTATACTATGGTAATTATTACGAATCATAAAGCTGCTTCTATTTAGAAGCAGCTTTATGCGTTTGTTTTCAAAATTAAATTTTGAATGGTTTTAAGAGAATGAATGAGCTTTTCACGCTCTTCCTCAGATAATGTTTGAAAATTTTCTTTTAGTTTGTCTAAAATGAATTGCTGATACTGATTTACTAGTAATTTCCCTTCAGTTGTCAGGGAAATTAAAATGACCCGTCGATCTTTTTCGCTATAATGACGCTCTATTAGTTCTTCTTGAATAAGTTTGTTTAATAGAGGGGTCATGTTAGGCCGTGAAATCGCTAGCCGCTTGCCAATTTCTGAAACTGCTAATGTACCATTTTCATGCAAAAGCAGTAACACTTGCGTATGTGATGGCGGCATATGTCTTTGAGAAGAAAACTCTCCAGGAAGCATAAATTTGCGATAAAAAAGAGGCACTAGCGAAAGAAGATGATCAACAATACGTTCCCACTCGCGTGATTCCATATAACGGCCCCCTTCCACTATCATTGTAACAAAAAAGACAAGGTATAAAAATAGAATTGTTTCATGGTAGCCTTAATATTTGTAGGATAACACTTGCTTTGTAAATGTATTGGCAATAATCGCATAACCGTTATCATTTGGGTGTACTTGGTCAAATAGTAAATCTTTTTTATCATTCGATATTAATTTGCGAATTGGTAAAACAATCGACGGTTGATGTGCTTTTGAAATAGAATAAATAGAATCATTCCAGCCATCTAAAAACCTATCTGCATAACTTGCGATGGAGTCATCGAGTTGTAAAGGGTTATAGAGTTCAGAGAGAATGAGTAAAGCATTCGGATTTTGATCTCGAACGGTCTTTACAATAGTTTTTACATCCGTTTCAAAACGAGTTTTTTCTTTATTTAACATTTTAATACCATCTATAACACCTACATCACGATTTAAGCGAAATAAATTGTTTCCGCCAATATTAATAGTAATGATATTGGCTTCCCTAATTTTTTGTTGTACTTCTTCTAACTGAACTTTTTTTACGAGACGACCTGTAGTGAGACCGTTTACACCGAGATTTTCTACCGTAATTGGTTTATGAATTTGTCCTTCTATTTGCTTAGAAGCTAATTCGGCAAATCCCCCTTGTGTAGATCCATATCCTTTGGCGAGTGAATCACCTAATACTAGATGATAAAAGGAGTCGTTCGTTTGCTTATCAATCCAACTTGGAGCAGATGTTTTTTCTGCTTTTCCTTCAGTTTCTTTTTGTTCTATTTCATCGTTCTTTTCAAAATTAGAACAAGAAATGATTAGAAGGAGGAGACAAACAATTGTTAAGATGACTTTTTTCATAAATTCATCCTCCTTGTAATTGGTAATTGTATCATATTCAGCAGTATAAGCAATGTAAGGGCATATTATATATTTATGAAAAATTCACAATGACTTTACAGAAAATTTGTAGAAGTATGTCAAAAAATATTGACGGTATGAAAGAACTTTAGATATGATAATGTCAGATAAGGTGAAACTTTAATTAGTGGGAGCTTTATTTCCTATTAATTGTTAGTCTTCATCAATCGGGCGTTTAAGGGGACTACTCGTTAGCGCAGGGTGAAATGAAAATTGTGTCTCTAATAGAAGAAAAAAGGTATGTGGTTAGAGACAGATAGGGATTCATTTCATTATTTCTGGTAATTGTATAAGGGGGATTTTTTGTGAAAAAGTCAAAAAAAATGCTAGCTGGAGCAACACTTGCTATTGGCGTTATAGCACCGCAAGTGTTGCCAACAACAGCTCAAGCAGAGGAAAAAGCTGGGGAGAGTACAGTTAACTTACGAATTTTAGAAACATCAGATATTCACGTTAACTTAATGAATTACGATTATTATCAAACGAAAACAGATAATAAAGTAGGTCTTGTGCAAACTGCAACACTTGTTAATAAAGCGCGTGAAGAAGCGAAGAACTCTGTCCTATTTGATGATGGGGATGCATTACAAGGGACACCGCTTGGAGATTACGTAGCGAATAAAATAAATGATCCGAAAAATCCTGTGGATCCTAGTTATACACATCCATTATATCGTTTAATGAATTTAATGAAGTATGACGTCATCTCTCTTGGAAATCATGAATTTAACTACGGTTTAGATTATTTAAACAAAGTGATTAGTAAAACAGAATTCCCAGTTATTAACTCGAATGTTTATACAGATGATCATGATGGTATTGAAGAGAATGACAAGCATTACTTTGAACCATATCATATTTTTGAAAAAGAAGTAGAGGATGAATCTGGCCAAAAACAAAAAGTGAAAATTGGTGTAATGGGATTTGTTCCACCGCAAGTTATGAACTGGGATAAAGCGAATTTAGAAGGAAAAGTAAAAGCGAAAGATATTGTTCAAACAGCGGAAAAGTTAGTTCCAGAAATGAAAGCAAAAGGTGCGGACGTTATCGTTGCACTAGCTCATTCAGGTGTTGATAAGAGTGGATACAATGTTGGAATGGAAAACGCATCATATTATTTAACAGGAGTTGCTGGTGTTGATGCAGTATTAATGGGACATTCACATACTGAAGTGAAGGATATATTTAATGGTGTTCCAGTTGTAATGCCTGGTGTTTTTGGTAGTAACTTAGGTATTATTGATATGCAATTGAAAAAGGTAAACGGAAAATGGGAAGTGCAAAAAGATCAGTCTAAGCCACAACTTCGTCCGATTGCTGATAGTAAAGGCAACCCATTAGTAGAATCTGATCAAAAATTAGTTAATGAAATTAAAGATGATCATCAAGCGACAATCGATTATGTAAATACAGCTGTAGGTAAAACGACAGCACCAATTAATAGTTATTTTTCATTAGTACAAGATGATCCTTCCGTACAACTTGTGACAAATGCACAAAAATGGTACGTTGAGAAATTATTTGCTGAAAATGGACAATACAGTAAATATAAAGGAATTCCAGTTTTATCTGCCGGGGCACCATTTAAAGCGGGTGGCCGAAACGGTGCTACATATTATACTGATATTCCAGCTGGAACTTTAGCGATTAAAAACGTAGCGGATTTATACGTATATCCAAATACGTTGTATGCTGTAAAAGTAAATGGGGCACAAGTGAAAGAATGGCTTGAAATGTCTGCAGGTCAGTTTAATCAAATTGATGCAGCGAAAACAGAAGAACAACCATTAGTAAATATAGGCTATCCTACATATAATTTTGATATTTTAGATGGCTTAAAATACGAAATTGACGTGACACAGCCGGCGAAATATGATAAAGATGGAAAAGTTGTAAATGCAAATACGAATCGTATTGTAAATATGACATATGAAGGTAAACCAGTAGCTGATAATCAAGAGTTCATCGTTGCTACAAATAACTATCGTGGAAGTAGCCAAACGTTCCCGGGTGTAAGTAAAGGGGAAGTTGTATATCAATCACAAGATGAAACACGTCAAATCATTGTGAAGTATATGCAAGAAACACCAGTTATTGATCCAGCAGCTGATCAAAATTGGACATTTAAACCAATTGTTGCAGATAAATTAAATACAACATTTGACTCTTCACCAAATGCACAAAAGCATATAAAGAAAGATGGGAAAATATCATATGTGGGACCATCTGAAAATGAATTTGCTAAATATGCAATTGATATAACGAAGAAGAATGATGATAAGGAAACTGGTGGAGAGAATCCAACGACGCCACCAACAGGTGAAGGCAATAATGGAGGAAACCCAACGACACCGCCAACAGGTGAAGGCAATAATGGAGGAAATCCAACGACGCCACCAACAGGTGAAGGCAATAATGGAGGAAACCCAACGACACCGCCAACAGGTGAAGGCAATAATGGAGGAAACCCAACGACACCGCCAACAGGTGAAGGCAATAATGGAGGAAACCCAACGACACCGCCAACAGGTGAAGGCAATAATGGAGGAAATCCAACGACGCCACCAACAGGTGAAGATAATAATGGAAACAAAACAGAATCTGGACAAACTATAAAGGACAATCAAAATACAAAAGAAACAACTGTAAGTGAAAATAAAGAAGAACGTGATTTACCGAAAACAGGCGCAAGTGTTGCTTCTACAATTGGAGCTGGTCTAGCGTTTGTTGGAGCGGGATTACTTATGTTATTTAGAAGAAAGAAAGCAAATAGATAGTAAAGTATTGTAAAAAAGGATTACCGTAATCGGTAATCCTTTTTTCACGTATACATTATGAAACTGGTACTGCTTTTTCTTTCTTCCATGAAAGGCCAAACCCAGTGAAACCAACAATAATTGTTAAGACTGGACAAGCTAAACAGAAGATTGCGTATGGCAGGTAATCGAATGTTGGAACACTAAGGACGTTTGTTAAGAATACGCCACTTACACCCCATGGTACGAGTGGGTTAATAACTGTACCTGCATCTTCTAATACTCGTGATAAATTACGACGTTCTAGACCGACTTCATCGTATTTGTTAGCAAATGCTTGTCCTGTTAAAACGATGGATAAGTACTGCTCACCAAGTAAGAAGTTTACACCAATTGCAGTTGAAGCAGTAGAAATAATTAAGCGTGTACTATTTTTTACAAAGCTAGAGATGATATTCATCAGCTGCGCTATAATACCCATTCCTTGTAATAAACCTCCCATACAAAGAGCTAGGAAAATAAGTGCAATCGACATCATCATACTTTGTAGACCACCGCGAGATAGCAAGCTATCAATGTCTTTAATACCAGTTTTAGAAACGTAGCCGTCTTGCATAATTTTCATTAAATCAGCTAAAGAAGTGCTAGGATTAAAAATAAAGAGAATAATAATTCCTACCACAATTCCTGCAAGCAATGTTGGAACTGCTGGAACTTTTTTAAATGCGAATAGGAACAGTAATAAAATTGGAATAAGTGTAACGATAGAAATCGTTGTGTTTTTTTCTAACGTGCTAATAAAGTTTGTGAAGTCAACGTCTCCACTAGTGCCGCTTCCTAAAATGAAAAATGCGATAAAAGCAATAATGAAAGCTGGAACTGTTGTCCAAAGCATGTTACGAATATGCTCAAATAAATCTACACCCGTTACAGCAGGAGCTAAGTTTGTTGTATCAGATAAAGGAGACATTTTATCTCCAAAGAATGCACCAGAAATAATTGCACCAGCGATTAGAGCTGGATCGTATCCGAGAGCACTACCCATGCCCATAAAGGCAAGTCCTACAGTTGCGGCAGTTGTAAAGGCACTACCGATACTTGTTCCAACAATTGCACAAACAACAAAAACAGTTGGAACGAAAATTTTTGGAGATACAAGTTGGAAACCGTATACCATTAAAGTTGGAATTGTTCCAGCTGCGATCCAAACACTAATTAATACTCCTACAAGTAAGAAAATAAAAATAGATGGAATACCAGCTGAAATACTACTGATCATCCCTTTTTCCATAGTAGACCAAGAGATTTTTTTCATAAATCCAAAAGCTAATAAAATAACGATGCCGAATAAAATTGGGATATGTGGTGAAACTTCTAATTGAATAACACTAAAGCCAATACAGAAAAAGATAAAAAATGTTAAAAGAATAGATTCAATTTTTGAAACCATTGTTTTCCCCTCCTAAGTAATTTAAAATAGCCTTTTTTATATAAAATTCGCCAATATCGTATATTTCCTTCTAAAATTTAGAATTTTGCGACAAATTACCGGTAATTGTCAACATCTTAATATGATACGGAAATGATTGGATAAAAAAACGTCCCTGCATATAATTATGCAGGGACGAAGAAATCGCGGTACCACCCTAGCTTGTGAAAGGAATGTATCACAAAATAAAGGGTCATATGATACATGCTAATAAAATAAAAACGTCCCTGCAATATATGCAGGGACGAAAAATTCGCGGTACCACCCTAAATTGTGAAACAGTATCGTTTCACCACTCTTTAGACATAACGGTCTATAACCGTCTTTCACTACTCCTTACGTTTCGTAAAAGAAGCTCCAGGGGGTAATTCATAAATCGCTCTGTACTGGTTCGCACCGACCACCAGCTCTCTGAAATCAGAAATCGAAATACTACTAAATCCTATCAACGCCGATTCATATGATGTTAGTTAAATTTTTATCATATATTCGTCTTACATGTCAATAAAAATGTTAAATATTTTTTTAGGGAAATAAAGGAGAAATGTTTTTAATACTGTAAAAACGTGCGTTATAATGAATTTGAAAGGGGAGGAAAGAGTGAAGAAAAAAATAATTCTTTTTACCACCTTACTAGTCGTTGGCGGAAGTGCTGGAATTTACACAGCTTTTGCAGCTGAATCAGAGCAGTCGAAACAAAAGCAAATACAGCAGTCAGAAGTGAAGAAAGTGAAAGAAACTGAAGAGAAGAAATCGATGGAAAAAGCAGCTGCGAAACTAGGAGTTTCTACCGATGGGAAAACAAAAGAAGAGGTTACGAAAGAAGTAGATACCGCTAGATTTGAGCAGCGCCATAATTTGTTAATTGAGCATGCTAAGCAACTTGGAATTGATACAGAAGGAAAAAAAGATGAAGAGATTATTTTAGAAATTGGAAAGATACAACATGGAAAGTAGAACAACTTATCTTATGATAAGTTGTTCTTTTTTAAGAACTATTTGGTTTAAAAATAATTGACAGTCATTTAGATTTAATGTTAACTATATTTATAAACAAGTTAACATAAGGGGTGGCAATTGTGACTGTTAATAGTAATGCGACTGAAAAATCGCCTTATACATATAAAGAATTATCGGATAAAAATAAATCCTACGTATGGCATCCATTTACACAAATGAAAGATTATTTAGAAGAAGATCCTGTCATTATTGAACGTGGAGAGGGAAGAAAGCTATACGATGTAAATGGAAATGAATATTGGGATGGTGTCTCATCTATTTGGTTAAATGTTCATGGGCATCAAGTACCGGAACTAGATGAAGCAATTCGTGAGCAATTAAATAAAATTGCTCATTCTACTATGCTAGGACTTGCTAACGTTCCATCTATTTTATTAGCAGAAAAAATAATTGAAGTTGTACCAGAAGGTTTGAAGAAAGTATTCTATTCAGACTCTGGTTCTAGCGCCGTTGAAATTGCAATTAAGATGGCCTTTCAATATTGGCAGCATAAAGGAAAACCGAAAAACAAAGATTTGTTACATTAAAAGAAGCATATCACGGTGATACGATAGGTGCTGTTTCAGTAGGAGCAATAGACTTGTTTCACCAAGTGTATAGTTCACTATTGTTTGAGGCAATTAAAATGCCGTACCCATATACATATCGTTCTCCTTATGGAGATAATAAGGAACAAATTGTAAAGAAACATTTAGAAGAAATGGAAGAATTGCTGCAAGAAAAACATGAAGAAGTAGCAGCTATTATTGTGGAGCCATTAATGCAAGGTGCTGGTGGGATGATTACGATGCCAAAAGGATACTTAAAAGGGCTTCGCGATTTATGTACAAAATACAATGTTTTATTTATTACAGATGAGGTAGCGACTGGATTTGGGCGTACCGGAAAAATGTTTGCATGTGAGCACGAGGGTGTGACGCCAGATATTTTAACTGCGGGAAAAGGTTTAACAGGTGGTTATTTACCGGTGGCAATTACGGTAACGACAGATGAAATTTATAATGCCTTTTTAGGGGGCTATGAAGAACAAAAAACATTTTTCCATGGTCATAGTTATACAGGGAATCCGTTAGGGTGTGCCGTAGCAATTGCAAATTTAGAACTATATGAAAAAACTAATTTAATAGAAGATGTTGCGCATAAAGCAGAATATGTAGCAGCACAATTAGAAGCCCTTAATGAATATAAGCACGTAGGAGATATTCGTCAGTGTGGGCTAATGGTTGGTATTGAACTTGTGAAGAATAAGGAAATGAAAGAATCGTTTGAATGGACAGAAAGAGTCGGTGTTCAAGTGTGTAAACGCTCAAGAGAGTTAGGGATGATTTTACGTCCGCTTGGTAACACCATTGTATTTATGCCTCCTCTTGCATCTACGGTGGCTGAGATTGATGAGATGTTACGCATTTTATATAAAGCAATCTCGGATGTTACGGAGGGAGAGTAATGAGTGGTTTCTTTATAACAGCAACGGATACAGAAGTTGGTAAAACGGTAGTGACAGGAGCATTAGCAGGTATATTTCGAGAGCGTGGATATAATGTTGGTGTATATAAACCGTTGCAAAGTGGACATGTTGCATCAAATCCTGAGGGTGATGCAGCAAGATTAAAAGCGTTATCGGGTGTACCGACAAAAGAAGATAAAATTTGTCCTTATTCCATTGAAGAACCACTTGCTCCGAGACTTGCTATGAAAAGAGCTGGAAGGACAGTAACGTTAAAAGAAATTACTGATCACTATAATGAACTATTAAAAGAGTTTAATAGCCTATTTGTAGAAGGGGCTGGTGGGCTTGCCGTCCCATATACAGAAGATGCTTTAGTGATTGATTTTGCAAAAGAATTACAGCTTCCTCTTATTGTAGTAGCGCGTCCTACGCTTGGGACAGTTAATCATACTATTTTAACAATTTCTTATGCGAAAGCACATGGATTAAAAGTAGCAGGTGTAATTTTATCTGGATGTAAAGAATATGAAAAAGAAAGAGTGCAAGAAAATAAAATAATGATTGAGGAGTTAAGTGGAGTGCCGGTTTTAGGGTTATTACCATTCCTTGAAGGAGAGTTTACAAAGGAAGAATTATTAGAATCGGCAAAAGAGCATATTATGATTTCAAAATTAGAGGAGCTCATCCAAAATGAATCAAATGTGGCGCGCGCATCTTCAATCTAAAGTAGAACAATTAAAGGAGCAAGGGCAGTATCGTAATTTACATGTAACAGAGCGATCCGAAGAGACATGGCTTATTCGAAATAAGAAAAAGATGCTAAATTTAGCATCGAATAATTATTTAGGATTAGCTGGAGATGAAAGGTTGAAAGAAGCTGCTATTACCTGTACAAGAAAATATGGAACTGGAGCGACAGCATCTCGTCTCGTTGTAGGAAATTATCCACTGTATGAAGAGGTTGAGAGAAGTATATGCGATTGGAAAGGCACTGAAAAAGCCTTAATTGTAAATAGTGGATATACCGCGAATGTTGGAGCGATTTCTTCGTTAGTTGGTCGCCGCGATATTGTTTTTAGTGACAAATTAAATCATGCAAGTATCGTTGATGGGATTATATTAAGCGGAGCAGAGCATAAAAGATATCGTCATAATGATTTGGATCATTTAGAAAAGATGTTGCAAATAGCGTCACCAGAAAAGAGAAAATTAATCGTAACAGATACGATTTTTAGTATGGATGGAGATATTGCATATTTGAGAGGCTTAGTTCAGCTTAAAGAGAAATACGGGGCAATCATTATAGTTGATGAAGCACATGCAAGTGGAATATATGGTATTGGCGGGGCTGGATTAGCTCATATAGAAAAAGATATTACTCGGAAAATTGATATACATATGGGGACGTTTAGTAAGGCTTTAGGGTGTTATGGTGCGTATTTGACAGGCGATGCAATTTATATAGAGTATTTACAAAATATGATGAGAAGCTTTATTTTTACTACAGCTTTACCACCAGGAACATTAGGGGCGATACGAAAAGCAATTGAAATTGTGAAAGAAGATAACGAAAGAAGAGAGCGACTTATAGAGAATGGTGCATATTTCAGGACGCATTTACAAGAAGCTGGTTTTGATATTGGGAGTAGCTCAACTCATATTGTACCGATTGTAGTTGGGTCAAATGAAAATACTTTACGGTTTAGTGAAAGATTACAAGAGGTAGGTATCGCAGCCATTGCAATTCGTCCGCCGACTGTTCCGGTTGGTAGTTCTCGAGTCCGTTTTGCAGTTACGTCACAACATACAATAGCAGATTTAAAATGGGCTATTCAGCATATTATACGCATTGGTAAAGAAGAGGGGTTTTTAGTATGAAAGAGCTAAAGCTTATTTTTATTCCAGGATGGGGAATGGAAGAAGGTGTTTGGACTTTAGTTCTGCCGTATTTTAAAGGATATTCTGTTCAATGTATAGATTGGCGTAATGTGAAAGAACAAAGTGAATTTGCGGGGCGAATAATAGATGTAGCAGAGGATGAAAATGTAATTTTAGTTGGATGGTCACTAGGAGCGTTAGCAGCAGTACAAGCTTATAAAAAGATTAAGGCCCAAGGTATGGTACTAATTGGTGGTACCGCTAAATTTACCAATACAAGTGACTATACAAATGGATGGAATTCCTTGCATGTAGAACGTATGAAAAAGAATTTAACGAGAAAGAAAGAAGATACTTTAAAGCGTTTCTATGAAAACATGTTTACAAAAAGTGAGCTGAGGGAGAATACGAGTTTTGAAGAGATTGCGCTGAAGTTTAAAGGAGACTCGATTCAGTCTTTACAATTAGGCTTAGATTATTTAATAGAAACAGATATGAGAAACGAATTAACAAGTGTCAAAGTCCCTTTATTACTTCTTCATGGAGAACAGGATGTGATATGTCCATTATCCGCAGCTCATAGTATGACAGAGAATACGAATGCTAGGTTAAAAGTAGTAAGCGAGGCTGGGCATGCTTTATGCGTGACGAATTTTGAATATTGCGCAAACGAAATTATTCAATTTGTAGAGGGGATACGACATGATCAACAAAACGCTACTGCAAAAACGGTTTAATGGGGCGGCTGTATCCTACGATCAATATGCAAATGTACAAAAAAAGATGGCGCATTCGTTACTTTCTACATTGAAGGGACGATACAGTGAAACATCATCGATACGTATTTTAGAACTTGGATGCGGGACAGGATATGTAACAGAGCAATTATCAAATTTATTTCCGAAAGCGCATATTACAGCTGTGGACTTTGCCGATGAGATGATTGCAGTCGCGAAAACTAGAAATAATGTGGAAAATGTGATGTTCCGATGTGAAGATATTGAACAATTAAAATTAGAAGATTCATATGATGTCATTATTTCAAATGCTACATTTCAATGGCTTAATGATTTAAAAGCGACAGTGAAAAATTTATTTAACTATTTGCCTGAAGAAGGCATATTATTATTTTCAACGTTTGGTAATACGACTTTCCAAGAATTGCATACATCTTTTCAACGCGCTAAGAAAGAAAAGGGGATACACAATTGTACTTCAATTGGACAACGATTCGTTTCGAAAGAACAGTTAGTGAATATATGCAAAAATCCATTAGGAAACGTACATGTTTCTGAAACGTGTTACATAGAAAGCTTTACAGAAGTTAGGGAGTTTCTACATTCTATTCGAA
Organism: Bacillus sp. CDB3; assembly: GCF_002081505.1. Classification (NCBI taxonomy): domain Bacteria; kingdom Bacillati; phylum Bacillota; class Bacilli; order Caryophanales; family Bacillaceae; genus Bacillus; species Bacillus sp. CDB3. The sequence goes on from NZ_ALBR01000012.1 coordinate 42,414, forward strand.
AAGTAGGGGCAACCAATAGTAATGAAGAGTCTTACTGTCAAAAACCTTCACTCTTTCGTACGATGCTTCGTATATACGAAAGAGACTTCACGGGGAAAGAAGGGATAATGGCAACGTATCATGCTTTATTTACGTATATAACAAAAGAGGGGAAGAGATGAAATGAAACAAGTACAAACAAAAAGGGATTGGAAAAAACTTGCATACGACGTAGTAGAAGAAAAAATGATTACGAAAGAAGATGCAATTGCAATATTAGAAGCTGATGATACAGAAGTTTTAGAAATTATGAATGCAGCTTACATTATTCGCCATCATCATTTTGGTAAGAAAGTAAAGTTGAACATGATTATAAATACGAAATCTGGATTATGTCCTGAAGATTGCGGTTATTGTTCACAGTCTATTATTTCAGAAGCACCGATTGATAAATATGCATGGTTAACACAAGAGAAAATTGTTGAAGGAGCACACGAAGCAATTCGTCGTAAAGCAGGTACATATTGTATTGTTGCATCTGGTCGTCGTCCGACAGATAAAGAAGTAAATCACGTTATTGGAGCAGTTAAGGAAATTCGTGAAACAACAGAGTTGAAAATTTGCTGTTGTTTAGGGTTTTTAAATGAAGATCAAGCAGGGCGTTTAGCAGATGCTGGTGTGCATCGTTATAACCACAATTTAAATACGCATGAAAATAATTACGATAGCATTTGTTCAACGCATACGTATGACGATCGTGTTGATACAGTCCAAAAAGCGAAGCAAGCTGGCATTTCTCCATGCTCAGGGGCGATTTTCGGAATGGGAGAAACGATTGAACAGCGCGCTGAAATTGCATTTGAATTACAACGCTTAGATGCGGATTCTATTCCATGTAATTTCCTTGTCGCTGTAAAGGGTACGCCACTTGAAGGACAAAAAGAATTAACGCCTGTAGAATGTTTAAAAGTGCTGGCAATGATGCGTTTTGTAAACCCAACAAAAGAAATTCGTATTTCAGGTGGCCGAGAACTTAATTTACGTTCTGTACAGCCACTCGGTTTATTTGCGGCAAACTCTATTTTCGTAGGGGATTACTTAACAACAGCTGGACAAGAACCGACTGCGGACTGGGGTATGATTGAAGATTTAGGTTTTGAGATTGAAGAATGTGCGCTATAACATAGATGAAAGGCAAACTCTTTAAAGGGTTTGCTTTTTTTGTAAATAAAATGTAATAAAAGGCCATTGAGGCTTGATAGTAGTGGCTTTTGAGCGGAAAAAATAATTTTTGTGGACGAATTTTCCAAGCCCAAATTGTACATAGTAAAAATGTAATTTATATCGGGGCGGAGGATTTTACATGTACAAATACATATTAGCCATTATGACTTGTCTGATTTTAATAAAAGCGATAAGTGCTGATCCAGTTAAGGCGGCTGAAAATCCTGAACAAAAAGAAATGCAACAAAGAATTGAACAACATTTTCGAACGAAAGCTGAACATTTTGGTCTTGAAACAGAAGGAAAAGATTTAAAAGAAGTGAGGAAGGAAATTTCTATTATAGAAGAAGCGAAAAAGAGAGAAAATGTGTGGAGAACGGCACAAGCTCTTCGTATAAAAACAGAAGGAAAATCGATGGATGAATTAATAAAAGATGTACGAAAAAAGGTAAAGAAATAAAAAGAGGCCGTAGCCTCTTTTTATTATGCCCATTGTTTTGACAAGTGAGCCATTTCAATTGCAGCAACTGCCGATTCATATCCTTTATTACCAGCTTTTGTACCTGCACGTTCAATCGCTTGTTCAATTGTTTCTGTCGTTAATACACCGAAAATAACTGGAATGTCCGTTTGTAGTGATAAAGAGGCAACACCTTTTGCTACTTCATTACAAACGTAATCGTAATGCGTTGTAGCACCGCGAATTACTGTACCTAATGTAATAACAGCATCATACTTTCCGCTATTAGCCATCTTTTTAGCGATTAAAGGAATTTCGAATGCACCAGGAACCCATGCAACATCAATATCATTTTCTTCTACACCGTGACGCTTTAATCCATCTAAAGCACCGCCAAGTAACTTGCTTGTAATAAATTCATTAAAACGTCCAACAACAACCCCAACTTTTAATCCCGTACCAACTAAATGACCTTCGAATACCATAATTTATCTCTCCCTTAATTATAAAGTGAAACTATAATCAGTGGGGGTTCATCCCCCGCTGATTATTAGTTGAACCAATCGGGCGTTTACGGGCAGTTGATCTCCCACCTAACTTCTTTGCTCCAGCCGAATTTTGAGGTGGGATTTTTACTGCCCGTTAATGCGGGATAAGTTTAGTAAATGTCCTAATTTGCTTACTTTCGTTTGTAAATACGTTTTATTTTCTGCTTTTGTTGGCATTTGCAACGGTACACGCTCGGTTACTTCTAAATCGTAACCTTGTAAGCCAGCAATTTTTCGTGGATTATTCGTTAATAATCGTAAACTTTGTAAGCCTAAATCTTTTAAAATTTGAGCGCCAATACCGTAATCACGAAGATCAGCTGGGAACCCAAGTTTTTCATTTGCTTCTACAGTATCTAACCCTTCTTCTTGTAACTTATAAGCGCGAAGCTTATTAAGAAGGCCAATGCCTCGTCCTTCCTGTCTCATATAGAGAAGAACGCCTTTTCCTTCACGCTCAATTTGAGCAAGTGCAGCATGTAGCTGTGGTCCGCAATCACAGCGGCACGAACCAAATACATCTCCTGTTAAGCATTCTGAATGAACGCGTACAAGTACAGGTTCGCCTGTTGAAATATCACCTTTTACGAGCGCGATATGTTCTTTCATATCTAATGAGTTAGAATAGCCAATTGCATGAAAAGTACCGAAATCTGTAGGTAATGTAATTTCCACTTCCCTCGTCACAAGTGTTTCGTGATGGCGGCGATAAGCAATTAAATCTTCAATTGTAATCATTTTTATATCAAATTGTTTTGCACACTCTAGTAAATCAGGTACACGTGCCATCGTCCCATCTTCATTTATAATCTCGCAAATGACGCCAGCTGGCTCAGCTCCGCAAAGTTTTGCTAAATCAACAGCAGCTTCTGTATGACCTGCGCGGCGAAGGACGCCACCTTCTTTCGCAATTAATGGAAAGATATGTCCAGGGCGGTTAAAATCAGTTCCTTTAGATGCGGGATTCAATAATTCCTGTATTGTCGTAGCGCGCTCATGAGCACTAATGCCTGTTGTTGTAGAAACGTGATCGATGCTTACTGTAAAAGCAGTATGATGTGAATCCGTATTATGAGAAACCATTGGTTCTAACTGTAGACGTTCTGCGTATTGCTCCGTAATCGGTACGCAAACGAGACCACGACCGTGTGTAATCATAAAATTAATCGTTTCTGGTGTAATGTACTCTGCTAAAGCAATAAAATCGCCTTCATTTTCTCGGTTTTCATCATCACATACGATAACGACTTTTCCTTGTTTTAAATCTTCTAGAGCTTCTTCAATACGATGAAACATTGTGCTTCCCCCTTATAGAAATCCGTTTTCTTGTAAAAAGCTTTCGGTCATTGAATCTGTTCTTTTTGTGGGCTTTGAAATAAAGCGTTCAATATATTTTCCAATCATGTCACACTCAATGTTTACGATGTCCCCGGCTTTTTTTTCTCCGATTATAGACTCGCTTACTGTGTGGGGGATGAGTGAAATTGTAATTGAAGATTCGTCTATATCAAATATTGTTAAACTAGTGCCATCAATAGCAACGGATCCTTTATGCAAACAATAGCGTAGTAATTCATCAGAAATTGCTATTTTGTAATAGATGGCATTGTAATGTTGTTTTTTAGTTAAAATCGTACCGATGCCATCGATATGTCCGGTGACGAAATGTCCACCGAATCGTCCGTTTGCAGCCATTGCCCGTTCTAAATTCACTTTGGCACTTGGCTTTAGCATACGAAGTGATGTTGCTTTCATTGTTTCAGGCATTGCATCAACAGTGAATGAAGTAGTCGTAAAAGTAGTTACTGTTAAGCAAATGCCGTTAACTGCGATACTATCACCTAATTTGATATCTGATAAAATTTGATTTGCGTTAATAGTTAGCTTCATTGCTTCACCACTTTGAGTCATGCTTGATATCGTTCCTAACTCTTCTACGATTCCTGTAAACATTCTGTCACCTCGCTTTTTAAGGTTGCAACAATTTTTATATCATTACCAATTTGTTTCATCTCTTGAATTGTTAAGGAAAGTGCATCTTGTAACTTCGAAAAACCAGCTCCGCCAAATAAGGTGGGTGCATCTTTTCCACCAATTAATTTCGGGCTAATATAGGTCACAATTTCATTAAAACTATTTGTTTTTAAGAAGTTTGCATGCACCGTTTGACCACCTTCAACGAACAGAGAAAGAATTTGTTTCTCACCGAGTAGGGATAGGACATCTTGTATTTTAATTTGCTGTGTTTTCATTTGGTATACAACTATATTGTTAGATTCATAAGACGCTATTTTCTCTTTATTTACATCCTTGCCGACAATAATCCATGTCGGAGCTAAGCCATCTGTTATGACATGAGAAGATGGCGGCGTTCGTAAGTGGGTATCTAAAATAACACGTATAGGATGTTTACCTCCGTTTAGAATTCTTGTTGTTAAATGTGGATTATCAGTTAAAACTGTATTCACACCGACTAGGATAGCATCATGCATATGACGATATTGGTGAACATCAGCACGTGCTTCTTCACTTGTAATCCACTGGCTTTCACCGGTTACAGTAGCTGTTTTTCCATCTAAGCTCATTGCTGTTTTTATTGTTACAAAGGGGCGTTTCGTTTTCATATAGTGAAAAAAATATCGATTTAATAAAGTTGCTTCCGCCTCAAGAACACCAGTAGTTACCTCGATTCCTGCTTCTTCTAATCTCCTTTTTCCATTACCAGAAACGAGTGGATTGCAATCAAGGGTAGCAATTACAACCCGCTGGACTCCTTTTTCAATGAGTAATTCACAGCAAGGTGGTGTTTTTCCAAAATGGCTACACGGTTCAAGTGTTACATAAACGGTAGCACCTTTTGCTTTTTCACCAGCCATATGAAGTGCATGAACTTCAGCATGTTCTTCACCAGCACGCAAGTGAGCCCCCATTCCTATGATGTTTCCATCTTTTACAACAACAGCACCAACCATAGGATTGGGACTTGTTTGGCCGGTTGTACCTTGTGCTAACTGCAAGGCAATCCTCATATATTCTTGATCTGTCATTCTCTTCACCTCTCCTGAAAAAAATCAAAAAACCCCAAGGATATAAAATCCTTGGGGTTTGGGAGACGTGATTTCTAGAAATATAGTTCGAATACGAAAGTATAGGAAAGAAACCTAACGATGACTGATATTTTGGCATAAGGAAAAAACCTAGCAAAATATCGAGTTTTTCAAACGCTAGTCGTATCTTTTTATTTCAGTATAGAAACATAAGTATACAAAATAAAACATATATAAAGAGTCAAAATGAAACTTTAAAAATATGCATACTGAAATAAAAGTGTATTCGCCATATAAAATTACTAGAAAACATATCCTTCTCCCATCCAGACTATACTGTCGGCCCTAGAGTTTCACTAGATCCACCGTTTTCGAGTTGAAAACGGGTCACGGACTTAGAAGCTCTTGCTTCATCACCGCCGGTTGGGAATTTCACCCGACCCCGAAGGATGTTGTTTGCTCACATTATAGCACAAAAAAGAAAAAAGCAAAGTGGAAAATATTCGAATGTGAAGAATTGTGTGAAAATAGATGTAATAGGAACGGGGATAAAATCAGTAGAAATGTTGTAAGTATACGGTGTTAATAGTAAAAAAACATGCACAAAAAAATGTGCATGTTACGTACAAAACTATTCTGCTTCTGGTGCTCTAACAACAGACTCGAATTTGCCTTTATGCGAAGCATCGCAATAAGGCATGTTTTTCGATAAACCACAACGACATAAAGAAAATGCTGGTTTTGCTGGGAATACATTCCCTTGTGAGTCAACTAATTCCACGTCCCCTGTAACGCGAAAAGAGCCATTATCATTTATTTTAATTTGTACTTTTGCCAACCTTATCCCTCCTTCCCAAACGCTTAATCCTATCATATAATCAGGGAGAGTACTTGACAATATAAAGTGAAACTTTAATCAGTGGGGGGCATCCCCCACTGATTATCAGCCCGCACCAATCGGGCGTTTACGGGCGGTTAATCTCCCACCTTACTTCTTTGCCTAAGCCGAATTTTGAGGTGGGAGTCTTACTGCCCGCAAATAGCGGGACAAAAAGAGCACTTTGTTTGAGAGAGAAGAGAGTGTTATAATAGTTTTTATAACTGACTAGAGTAAGGTGACGAAAGATGGATAAAAAATTACGAACACTACAAAATATTGCAAATGAGCGCACGTGGGCATCATTTTTGAATGATAATCATCCATATAGTTTACTTCATTGGTCAATCGCAGGTGTAGGACAAGAACCGAAAGATGTTTGGTTACTGCAAGATGAGGTGACCTTTCAAACGACGGAATTTCCGACGCTAGATGAGGCAATAAAGTGGATTTCTGAAAATATGGAACAAGTTACAGACGTTTTAGCGCAGTAAAAAAACAGGCTTATGCAAGCCTGTTTTTTGTTTCTTTTACATAGGTGTTTAAAAATTGATCGATGGCAGCTTCGTACTCTTCTTTATTTTCATTATAAGAGCAAGCGTGTGCACCATGTTCTGCAATATAAAGTTGTTTATTATTTTCTTTCGCTTCATAAAGTGATTTCGTCATATCAGATAAAATATAGTCATCATCTTTACTGTGTATAAAAAGAACAGGATTATTAATGTTTTTTATACAATCAATTGGTGAAACTTCACGAATTGTATAGCCGTCACGAACTTTTAAAAAGGCATTTGCTAAAGGTAATAAAGGCCATTTTGGCAAATGAAATTCAACCTTTAAACGATGTTGTAACTGTCCATAAAAATCAGAGAAAGGACAATCAGCAATATAAAAATCGGCACCATCTTCTACAAGTCCCGCATATTGAAGAAGAGTTGCAGCACCCATAGATTCCCCATGAATTCCGAGTGTAATATTCGTTCCAAAACGATCTTTTAGCCAGTCAACTACTGACTTTAGATCATGTTTCTCATAATAGCCGTAGCTTGTCGTTTTACCACCAGTTTTACCATGACGGCGATGATCATAAATAAATACGTTATATCCTCTGCTTAAAAATAAGTTTGCATATTTAACAGAGTTCATTTTATTTACAGTCACACCGTGGCAAAAAATCATAAATTTATTAGAATGACCAGCTGGCATGTAATATCCATGAAGTTCATATCCGAATTGAGAAGGGATGTGAACCTCTTCTTTTTGAATCGCGTTAAAATCGTCCAAATGAAAATGTTTTCTCGTTTCGCGTTCTAAAACTTCTTCCTCTGTTTTTTTCTTCAAGTACATAACTTTATTTGTAAAGAAAATCCCAATCGCAGTTAGTGCACCTAGTATAGTAAACAATGCTGTAAAAAAACGTTTCATACTTTACCTCATCCTCCAAATACCTCTACATATGATACACTTACATTGTATCACAATGATATAAAAAGAGGAGAAATCGTCTATGGTTCATATACAAAAAATCACACCAGAAATGAAAGAAACAATTCGGGGGTTTATGTGTGAAAACTGGGGGAGTTCAGTGATGGTCTCGCGAGGCAGAGCACATCAATTAGAACAATTACCTGGTTTTATCGCACTTAAAAATGACAGAATAGTGGGAATTATAACGTGTGAAGTGCTAAAAAACATGTGTGAAATTGTATCGTTAGATAGTTTTGAGGAAGGAAATGGGATTGGAACAAAACTGGTGGATTGTGTATTGCAAATGGCAAGGGAAAATGAGTGTGAAAAAGTGTGGCTCATTACGACGAATGATAATATGAACGCACTCCGATTTTACCAAAAACGTAATTTTATAATGACGAACTTATACATGGATGCCGTAAAGGAGGCGCGAAAAATAAAGAAAGAAATTCCGTTTATTGGTTATGATAATATTGCAATTTTACATGAAATTCAGTTGGAGTATACTTTGTAAGTAAAGTGAAAGTCATGTAACAATTTTCAGAAATATAAAACAATACCCTTGACGAATGTTACATTTTGGTTTAGTTTAAAATTGTAATCTATTACCATATTAAGGGGTGACGATGTGGCAACTATACGTGATGTTGCAAAATTGGCCGGTGTTTCAGTTGCAACCGTTTCAAGAGTTATTAATGAAAAAGGATATGTCCATGAAGATACGGTAAAACAAGTAAAGCAAGCAATTGAAGAGTTACAATATAGACCGAATGCTACAGCAAAGCCTTTATTTAAGCAACCTTCAACGATGATTGCATTACTGGTAGATAATTTGCATAATCCATCATACATCACCTTGCTCCGTTTCGTTGAGGAAATAGCATATAAAGAAGGGTATCAAGTAGTAGTTTGTAATATAGAAAATAAGAATAGATACATAGATATGTTGGTGCAAAATAACATTGCAGGCGTTATAATGACGAAATCTGTTTTTCAAAGTATAGGAGAAATCTCACTGCCTTTCGCTGTGCTTGAAGAACGACAATCTCTGACTAGTTATTATGAAAGTGGGCAGAAAGCTGTTTCTTTATTAAAAGAGAAAGGCTGCCAGTTTCTTGCTTATATTGGCGAGGGAGTAGAAAGTGAAGAAATGGAGGAGCATGTGGCAGGGTTTTTAGATACTGCTTGGAAAGAAGGACTTTCTTATCGAGAGGAAATTGTACAAGGGTATACGAATCAACAGTTTCTTGAATTGTTACAAAAACATCCATACATAGATGGGGTTGTAGCTTCAAGTGATAAGATCGCTATTGAGCTAATCAGGGCGGCGAAAACGCTTAATATTCATATACCAGATAAGTTGCAAATCATTGGATTTAACGGAAGTGCAGAGGGTGAATGGATAAGCCCATCATTAACGACGATTGGAAGTTATATCGAAGAAAATGGGGAGATAGCATTTCAGCAGTTAATAGGAAGAATAAAGAAGAAACAAGTGGGACAAGAAGAAGTGGAAACAGAATTTAGATGTATTGAGAGAGAAACGACAAAGTAAAAGGTGCGTTGATAAAACGCACCTTTTATAGTGTAATTGCGGCAATAAAGCCGAATATAAGTAACGGTATATTATAGTGAAGAAAAGTGGGAACACACGTATCCCATATATGGTGGTGCTGACCATCAGCATTTAAACCGGACGTTGGTCCAAGTGTACTATCAGATGCTGGAGAACCTGCATCACCTAGTGCACCAGCTGTACCGATAATTGCGATTGTTGCCATTGGACTAAATCCAAGCTGGACGCATAATGGTACGAAAATTGTTGTTAAGATTGGGATGGTTGAAAAGGAAGAACCAATTCCCATCGTAACGAGAAGTCCAATAATGAGCATAAGAAATGCAGCAAGCGGTTTATTATTTCCGATTATATGTGCACTCGTTTGCACAAGAGATTCAACATGTCCAGTTTTTCGAAGAACAGCGCCAAATCCAGCGGCAGAAATCATAACAAATCCGATAAAGGACATCATACGCATTCCGCTCGTTAAAATAGCATCAGCTTCTTTAAGAGGGAGGCTACCGCTAACTGATAAGACGATAATACCTGCTAAAGCACCGAAAATCATTGATTCGGTTGCTAATTGAACAGTTAATGTAGCGATTATTGATAATAAACCAAAAGTAATGCTTCTTTTTGTATAGGGAACGATTTCATTTTGTGTAGCATGAACTTGTTCCGTTTCATACGTACGTGGTTTTCGGTATGTAATGAAAACCGCTACACATAATCCGATAATCATACCGATTGCTGGAATAGTCATTGCTTTTGGAATAAGAGCGACATCAAATGTAAGCCCGCTTTGCGCAGCATTTGTTTGCAATACGTCATGATAAATTTTTCCGAATCCTGCTGGGACCCACATGTAAGGGGTAATTAATCCAAATGTAATAAGACATGTTACAAGCCTACGATCCACCTTCAGCTCATTTAATACTTTTAAAAGTGCTGGAATTAAGATTGGGATGAAGGCGATATGAACAGGGATAATATTTTGTGAGAAACAAGCCATTGTTAAAATGATAAATAATATGAGTATTTTAGAATAGACTTGTTTTTTCGTGTCTTGTTCGTTGCCGATCCATTTTAAAGCTGATTGGATCATTGCATCAGGAAGTCCTGTTTTTGAAAGTGAAATAGCAAATCCACCGAGCATTGCGTAGCTTAATGCGATAGGAGCACTGTTCCCAAGACCGCTTGTAAAAGTACTAATTGTTTCTGAAATACCGAGTCCACCGATAAGTCCACCTGTTAAAGCTCCAACGATAATGGCGACAATGACTTGGACACGTAATAAACTAAGCGCTAGCATGACTGCTACTGCGATGAGTACAGCGTTCATAATAAATGTAATCTCCCTAATTTTTATTCTGTTAAGGCAAGCAAATGTTTGCAGTGACATATACTTGCGACATATTATTATAAAATGTTTTTTATGAAATGTAAAAGAGCCTGTCGTTATGCATGTTGAAAAGATAGCTCTTGTTTAATTGATTGTAAAGATTGAGCGAATAGTTCAGGCTCTTCTAAATCTGGAGAGTGTGCCGAGTTTGGAAACCAAATCATTTTTTTTATCGGAGCGTGAATAATATCGCAATATTGTTGAACGAGTGCGTAAGGAGTTTGATAATCATAGCGACCAGAACAAAAATAAACCGGAACAGATAAACTTGAAATAGACGAAAAGAAATCGATTGTTAGCATCTCTTCCCATAAAACTCCTGACTTTAAATTTCCTGCGAGAAATTTGAACCAATCTAATAGCGTATATTCAGGAGAAAAGAAACCTTTTCGTATGAAAGAAAAGGAAGATCCGTTTTGGATTGCTCCACCGAATGTGCCAAGCCACTTTCTTTGAATGATGAGACGTCGTGTATCTAAAAAGGGCGGTTTCCCTAATTTTAAAAGAGAAGCTAATGCTTTTTTATGGTCATGTCTTTTTGCAGAGCTAATTAAATGTTGATATAGTAATTCTTCGTTTTGCTTCATGTGTACGATTTGACCGATGCCGATGTATGCTTCTATATATTCAGGGCATTGACTAGCGACTTTTAGTCCGATAATACTTCCCCATGAATGACCGGCAAGAATTAATTTTTTCTTATTGAACCTTTTAAGAAGATATTGAATGACTTCTTTTGCATCTGAAACAAATTGATTAATCGTAAAATTTGTTTGGATATCTCGCCATAAAAAGGATTTACCAGCCCCGCGTTGATCCCAATTAATAACGATAAAGTGCTTTTCTAACTCTTTTTGAAAATGACGAATAAAGCCAATTTGTGCCATACCAGGCCCGCCGTGACAGCATAATAAAATAGGCTGTTCCACGTTTTGCCCGCGTATAAGGAGAGATTGTTTCCGGTCATTAATCATAACGCTTTCTATCGTAGCGATACTGTTAGGGATTAATTGCTTCTTTTCGTTATAAAACTGAGGTGTATAGCTACGAAAAAGCATATGTAAACCTCCTTTTCTTAAATGGTATGAATCGCACAGGCTCTTTCTGTTGCATATACTACTAGAAAATCATTGTATCATAACATACTGGTGTGATTTCAAGTTTAGGTAATTAAGGGAGGAGGGAGAATGTGACGATTGGAGAAATTATTGATTCTTTAAATAGACGCGAATCAATCGCTATTATAGCGAAACGTCTTGAAATGAGCCCTTATACTTTATCCAAAAAATTAAGGGTGATTGGATATGAATATGATGGGGAGCAGAAAAAGCGTGTCTTTATAGGCGATGGAGAAGAACCGCGTCATTTGCAACTCCAAGAAGCTACTGCCCTTCAATATGCAAAAACGGATTATCAATTACTAATTTATGAACAATTGCAAAGTATTTATGAATTGTTAAGAAAAAGAGAAGAAGTAAGCGTGCCGATTATAAGTGGAATTTCAGAGAAAAAGAAACGAACCTTTTCTATTAATACGGAAATATTAGCGAGATTAGATGTTATATCCGAAGTTAAAGGGATTCAAAAGTCTAAAATTGTAGAAGAGGCACTACAGGAATTTTTGCAACGATATGATTTTAATGAGGTGTCACATTTAGATAAATGAAGAAAAGGATACTATGTTCAAAGTAAGAACGAGTATCCTTTTTCAGGTTCATGTATATTACGAAAAAGTTAAAGGGTATGTGCGTATAATTTGTAATGAAAAGTGCTCCTTTTATAGGGAACGACATTTCCCAGTTACAGCACATACAGTTATTTGAAAAATATTTAATTTAATTTTTGAATCCGTCCATCAATAATTGGCTGAATTGGTTCTTTCAATTGTTTTACATAATCGACTAACGCTTCAAAGTCGTTTGGACCCGTTTCAGCATTTTTTCCATTTTTAAATGATACGAATCCATCACCACCCGAAGCTAGGAAAGCATTTGCAACTACGCTATACGTTTTCGTGGAAACTAATTCTTCACCATTTGTTAAACGGATATTAGTAACCTTTTCACCATTCGGTTTATTTGCATCCCAAGTATATTGAATACCTGAGATTTGGAGCATTCTCGTTGCACCTTTTTGCCATTGTTGATTTAAAATCTCGCGAATATCTTGACCTGTTAAATCTACTTTAATTAATTGATTCCCGAAAGGCTGAATACCGTATAATTCGCCCCATGTAATATCTCCAGCGTCTAAGTCATTACGAATGCCGCCAGGATTCATAAGAGCGATTTGCGCTTGCATTGTTTGTCGCTGTGCATCGGCAATTACATTTCCAAGAGTAGACTCACCAGCATCGTTTTGTTTACGGTCGATAGCTGCTGTAGATTTTCCGACAACTTCATTTACAAGCGGTGCGATTTTTTCTTTATATTGGTCTAGCTTTTGTTTTACTTGTTTATCAGGCTCTACACCTTCATGATATGTTGTAATAACTTCAGCTTTTTTCTTAACAATATCTTTTGTTTTACGATCAATTGTTACATCTACATCTGAGAAAGCCGTTCCGTAAGAGTTCGCTTGGACGATAAGTTTATTATTAACTGTACCATTTACATACGTATGACTATGTCCACCAAAAATAACATCAACTTCTGGATCTGTTTCATTTGCAATTCGAGTGAGGTCTCCATTTGTTACACCAGACTCATCAGTTGTTCCGCCGACATGCGCAAGGACTACGATAGATTTAACGCCGAGACGCTTTAATTGTTGCGCTGATTTATTAATAGCCTCTACTTCGTCAGTGATTTCTACATTTTTAAGCATAGTAGGCATAACGACATTTGGCGTATCCGTTGTAACAACTCCAATGAATCCTACAGGAACTCCGTCAACCATTTTTACAGTAAATGGTGGTAAAAATAAGCGGCCAGTTGATTTGTTATAGAAGTTTGCAGCGACATAAGGGAAGTTTGCTCCTTTGAAATTCCCTGTTTTTTCATGGTAACCACCGTAAATGAGGCGTTTCATTTCATCGATACCTTCATCGAATTCATGGTTTCCGATTGTACCAACATCAAACTTTAAGTCATTTAAAAATTCAATTGTTGGTTCGTCTTGTAATAATGCGGAAACTGGTGGGCTGGCGCCGACAATATCACCGGCATGTACGAGAAGTGTATTAGGGTTTTGTTTTTTACGTTCTTTTAAATAAGTAGCTAAATAATCAGCGCCGCCAGCTTCTTTATTGTTAATTTTTTTTACAGTGTCTAGTTGTCCATGGAAATCATTAATACCAAGCATTTGTACGTCTATGTATCGGTTTTGTTCAGCAGGAGTCTGAGATGGAGGAGCGGCGAACACGCTTGAAAAAGTCATGGTGCTTAAAATAGTGACAGCAGGAATAATTTTTTTCCACATAATTAATTTCTCCTTTTTTTATAATCTGACATCATACGACATAATTTTAATAGATTACTAGGATTATATCTACAATAAAATTTAGTTTTTTCGAAAAATTAACATATTTACAAAAAAAGAATAATAGAGAATCGGGGAGTAATACCCCTTTTTTATTGTCGATTTCACTGTGTATCCTCTATAATGGAGAAAAAAGTAAAAGGTGAGTAGTATGAAGAAAAAGAAGCAAAGACAAATGCAAAGACACTCTCAAATGAATCAACCAGAGAAAGAATCGCTTACACTAGGTGATCAATTGAACGATTCGTTAATGCAACAATTAAAGAATAAGAAAAAAGAGTTGCAAGTGAGAGAAGAGAAAAAAGAGGCAGCAGAGCAAGAAAGAAAACGTAAAGAACAAAAAGAACGTGAAAAGAATAAATCATTTGAAGAACTGTTAAGTGAAAGTAGCCTTACTTGGAAAGACTTTAAATAATAAAAAATGATCAGTGAGATGCCACTGATCATTTTTTTGACGAGTTTGTAAGAAAAGGGGAGTTAGAATGAGGGAAATTGTAGTTGTTCCGTATGAAAATCATTGGAGTGAGAAATTTCAAATGGAGGCCGAGAGATTAAAATTGGCAATGCCAGAAACGGTGAAAATCCATCATATTGGTAGTACATCAGTGCCAGGACTTGCGGCAAAGCCTATCATTGATATGATAATGGAAGTAGATAGTATTGAAAGAGTAGATCATTGGAATGAAAAGTTTGATGAGCTTGGTTACATTGTGAAAGGAGAAAATGGTATTTCAGGTCGTCGTTTTTTTATTCATGGAACTGAGGAGAAACGCTCGTATCATTTGCATGTATTTGAAAAAGGAAATCCTGAGATTACAAGGCATTTAGCATTTCGTGATTATATGATGGTTCATTGTGAAGAAGCAGAAGCGTATGCGACTTTAAAGAAAGAACTAGCTGAAAAATATACATATGATGGCACGTTGTATACAGAAGGAAAAAATGAATTTGTACGTGATGTTGATGAAAAAGCGAAAGAATGGATAGAAAGTAACGTGAACGACTGAGTTCATGTTACTTTCTAAAGGGGTATAAAATTATTATGTAAACTGTACGTATGTTTTGACATTTTGAATGAATCTTGTTGAAATAAAGTTATGGTTTATAAAAATGTAAGAATGAAAGGGAGAAAGACTGTGCATATTCCAACAACTACACTTCATAATGGTGTGAAAATGCCGATGATTGGTCTAGGCGTTTATAAAGCGAAAGAAGGCGACGAAGTTAAACAAGCAGTAAAAACAGCGTTAGAAGTTGGATACCGTTCGATTGATACAGCAACTGTATATGAAAATGAAAGCGGTGTCGGAGAAGCAGTTCGTGAATCTGGAATCCCGCGCGAAGACTTGTTTATTACAACAAAAGTTTGGAATGACGATCAAGGGTATGAGGAGACTCTTGAGGCGTTTGAAAAAAGTTTAAAGAAATTACAAATGGACTATGTAGATTTATATTTAATCCATTGGCCGATAAGAGGGAAGTATGTTGATACGTACCGTGCTCTAGAAAAGCTATACGAAGAAGGGAAAGTGCGTGCCATTGGTGTTTCTAATTTTCATAGACATCATTTAGAACTGTTATTACCAAATTGCAAAGTGAAGCCGATGGTAAACCAAGTGGAACTTCATCCAATGTTAGCACAATTTGAATTGCGTGATTTCTGTCAAGGTGAGCAAATTCAAATGGAAGCTTGGAGTCCTTTAATGAGAGGCGGCGAAGTATTCCAGCATCCAATTATTCAGGATATTGCTAAAAAATATGAGAAGACACCT
The DNA here is from genome assembly GCF_002081505.1 of Bacillus sp. CDB3. NCBI lineage: Bacteria > Bacillati > Bacillota > Bacilli > Caryophanales > Bacillaceae > Bacillus > Bacillus sp. CDB3. The sequence goes on from NZ_ALBR01000012.1 coordinate 58,234, forward strand.
GCACAAGTTATATTAAGGTGGGATATTCAAAGTGGGATTGTGACTATTCCTAAATCTGTTACGCCATCTCGTATTAAAGAGAACTTTACTATTTTTGATTTCTCATTAACTGAAGAAGAGATGGATCAAATTAATAAGTTAAATCGTAATTTACATGTAGGAACGAATCCTGATAAATATGATACGTTATAAAAAAAGACTGCCGCCTAGTGTTGGGGGCAGTCTTTTGCTTTTATCGGTATCAATATTTTAGCGATGCAAAGCATATGAATCATACTTAACAATTTTTTGAAGTTGTACATATTCTTCTTTTGTTAAAGATAACTGTTGGCTAGCCTGTACATTTTCCTGCAATTGTTGAATAGAGCTTGCACCAGGTATAACAGCTGCAACAGTTTCGTTATGTAAGCAATATTGAATAGCTGTTCCTGTTAAAGAGCTTTCTCCAATTATTTCTTTTACACTCGCGAGTGTCGTATATAATTCATCGTAAGAATAAGAAAGGTAATCTTTTTCTTTTACTCTTTCTATCTTTCTTGCATTATTGTCAGTTAGAATTCCTTTTGCAAGTGGTCCACGAGCAATAATGCTAATTTGATGTTCATTTAGAAGTGGGAACCATTCTTCAGGGCGACGATTTAAAAGGCTGTATTCCATTAGTACACTAACGATATTTGAACGTTTGGCATACTCACGGATGACATTTGGACGTATAGAAGAAATACCGTAATGGCGAATGATACCTTCTTTTTTTAATTCTTCAAAGGCTTCAATTGTTTCATCTATAGGATCTTCAATCGTCCCGCCGTGAAGTTGATAAAGATCAATATAATCAGTTTGAAGTCTACGTAAACTTTCTTTCACTTCAGCCTTTATGTAATCCTTAGAAGGATCCCAAGACCAGCCGTTTTTTTCTTCTGTCCATCGATTTCCAACCTTCGTTGTAAGAACAATTTGGTCTCGTTTCCCTTTTAAGGCTTTTCCAACAAATTCTTCGTTTAATCCATAATCATATAAATCCGCTGTATCAAAAAAATTGATTCCTAAATCGATTGCTTCATCGATAATACGCATAGCTTCAGCCTCAGATGTACCGAGAGACATACAGCCAAGTCCCATTTCTGTAACAAACAAATCTGAATTTCCTAATTGACGTTTTTTCATAGGTCAACCTCCTTATCTTTATTGTACGCAAGGGAAAAGAGGTTGACAAACGTTTACTTTTTACTTGCTGTAATCCACTCTTGTACAGTTGTATACTCTTTGCCGTATTGTTTTAGCTTATGACGAATTTGCCATGCTTTTCCGACTAAAGTGACGCGATTTGGTAAAATATAAACTTTCATTTCTATCACGCTCCTTTCAATGTGGTAAAATGTATGAGGAAAGAATAGGAAATAGAACAGGGAGATGAAGTAGTATGAGTAATCTTGCAGAAAGAACAGTAAAAACTGAACCGATTTTTGATGGTAGAGTTATAAAAGTTCGTGTTGATGAAGTAGTATTACCAAATGGAGAAATGAGTAAACGTGAAATCGTAAATCACCCTGGGGCAGTTGCTATTATTGCTATTACTGATGAAGGGAAAATTGTACTTGTCGAGCAGTATCGTAAAGCTCTTGAAAAGGCAATTGTGGAAATCCCTGCTGGGAAGTTAGAACCTGGAGAAAAGCCAGAAGTAACAGCAGTTCGTGAATTAGAAGAAGAAACAGGATATGTATGTGAAAAATATGGAGCTTATTACATCTTTTTATACATCACCTGGTTTTGCAGATGAGATTTTATATGTATATAAGGCGACAGGATTAAAACAAAAAGAAAATAAAGCAGCTTTAGATGAAGATGAATTTGTGGAGTTAATGGAAGTGTCATTAGAAGAAGCAATTGATCTTATGAAAGATCTTCGCATTCATGATGCGAAGACGATGTTCGCTGTGCAATATTTACAATTACAAAAATAAAACACTCGCCTTAGGCGAGTGTTTTTTTAATTAATTTTTGCATATACACGTGCATCGCGTAAGCTACCATCTGGTGCTAGGAAATCATTTTCCATAGTACCTTCTAAAATAAATTCTAGACGTTCTGCTAAGTTACATGCGTTCACGTTTGTTGCATCAGTACGAATTTCAATTCTTCTAGCACCTAGCTTATCAAAAGCGAACTGAATCGCACCTTTAACAGCTTCTGTCATATAGCCTTGTTTTGTATAGGCGCTATGTAACCAGAAGTGAAGTGAAAACTTTGGAATGTCCCAGTTTTCAGGCTTAAGAGTAATAGCTCCGATGAATGTACCAGATACTTTATCGTATAAGTGAAAATCAAGTGTTTCACGAAGTAAAAACTGTCCGTGAGCTTCGCGAACAATTTCTTCCGCACTCTCTTCTGTTTCAGCTGTAATTGGTATCCACGGTAATAAGTCTTCTAGAGAAGCTTGGATTGCTTCATATACTTCTGTACCGTCACCTGGAAACGGCTTACGTACTTGCAAGCGCTCAGTTTGAAATAATGTTGGAAAATCTAATAATAATGGTTTCAAGAGAAATCCCTCCTATTCTCTACTATTTAGTTTAGCAAAGTAGAGCGGAATTTCAATGTTAATTCGTCATACTTTTTTTCTTTCTTTCATACATTTTTAGTAAGAGTGTGAACGGAGGGAAGGAAAATGTGGCGAAAAAATTGGCAAGACCGTGTAATGTCTCACATACAGGAAAACTCTTCATTATATATATTTAATGCTGTTTTATTATTGATGGGAGTAATATTTGGAGCAATTCTTGTGAATAGTTTACAAATAAACCAAAAGCAAGATTTATCATTTTATTTACAGCGTTTTTTTGGACAAGTTTCTAAAGGAGAATTTGCTATTGCGGGCGAAATGTTTCGAGAAAGTTACTTTTCGCAATTAAAATACATCGGCTTTATTTGGATTTTGGGGATTTCGATTATTGGGTTACCACTCATTTTTATTTTACTATTTTTGAAAGGAGTAGTTGTTGGATTTACAGTAGGTTTTTTAGTAAGTCAGCACGGATGGAATGGACTATTATTAGCATTTGTATCTGTATTACCACAAAATCTAATTATAATTCCTGTATTTCTCGTTATGACAACAATTGCTGCAAGCTTTTCTTTGAGAATGATTAGGCACCAATTTATCCGGAAAATAACCGAGCCACTATTACCGTTACTAATTCGCTATACATGCTTTTTTCTAGTGATTGGAGCGGTGTTAGCTATTGCTTCTAGTATCGAAGCATATGCATCACCAGTTTTAATGAAAGAAGTCGTGGAAGCTATTAATAAACAATAAATACTTTTTGAGAATAATTATCAATTTGTTTTTATTGTTTTTCTTTTGACAGAAGCCCTTCTTCTGATATAATGGTGTAAGAGTGGCGAGGAGGGAGTAGTACCGAATGGAAGAAAGAATTGAACGAATTAAGAAGCAATTACATGCAGCGAGCTATAAATTGACACCACAACGTGAAGCAACAGTTCGTGTGCTGCTAGAGAATGAAGAAGATCATTTAAGCGCAGAAGATGTATACCTCCTTGTAAAAGAAAAGTCGCCAGAGATCGGATTAGCAACCGTCTATAGAACTTTAGAGTTATTGTCTGAGTTAAAAGTTGTCGATAAGATTAACTTCGGAGACGGTGTTTCACGCTATGACTTACGCCAAGAAGGTGCACAGCGTTTCCACCACCATTTAATCTGTACACAATGCGGTGCTGTACAAGAAATACAAGAAGATTTACTTGGTGAAGTGGAGAATAAAGTAGAACGAGACTGGAGCTTTAAGGTGAAAGATCATCGTTTAACATTCCATGGGATTTGTAAAAGTTGTCAAGAAAATGAAACGGATGAAAAATAACCTTTTCCTATTTAACTAGGAAGAGGTTTTTTATTTGAATAAGGTATAAATTGGTGAAAGCTTGGCATATGTTGTAATAACTTATATTTTGGAGGAATTTACAATGCGCCGAGCTTTAAAATTAACTTTTGATGGGATGAAAGTATTTTTATTATTTACGAGTTGTACGATTTTGTTTTATTTCGCTATACTATGGATAAATGAAGAATATGAAAGTTACCATCGATATGAAAAGCCAAAAGAAGAGACTGTAGAAAAAGTATCAGGGAATGAGGAGCCGGCAAAGGATGCTTTCGTAAATAGAATGATGTTTTTCTATGAAAATGGGGAGTAGTGTATATTGGAAGATCAATTAAAAGATTTTATTCATTATATGATTGTTGAAAAAGGGTTAGCGAAAAATACAGTTGTATCTTATGAACGTGATTTGAAAAGCTATGTGAAGTATTTACAAAATGTAGAACAGACGAAGACATTTCATGAAGTGACGCGTATACACATTGTTAACTTTTTGCAGTATTTAAAAGAAAACGGAAAATCTTCAAAAACATTGGCACGTCATATTGCATCGATTCGTTCGTTTCACCAATTTTTACTTCGTGAACGAGCGGTGGAGCATGACCCATCGGTACATATTGAAACGCCGCAAGGGGAACGGAAATTACCAAAAGTATTATCGATTGACGAAGTAGAAGCATTACTTCAGACTCCGAAAGCGGTGAGTGCTTTTGGGATTCGTGATAAGGCAATGTTGGAGTTATTGTATGCAACAGGACTTCGTGTTTCAGAATTAATTGCATTAAATTTAGAAGATGTACACTTGACTATGGGATTTGTCCGCTGTATAGGGAAAGGGAATAAAGAAAGAATTATTCCATTAGGAAGCTTAGCAACGGAAGCAATTCAAAGGTATATTGAAAAAGGAAGAAGAGAACTGATGGGTAAAAAAGCAGTGGATGCACTCTTTTTAAACCATCATGGTAATCGATTATCAAGACAAGGGTTTTGGAAAATTTTAAAACGATTAGCGAAAGAAGCAAATATTGAAAAAGAGCTTACACCGCATACGTTGCGTCACTCGTTTGCTACGCATTTATTAGAAAATGGGGCAGACTTACGTGCCGTGCAAGAAATGCTTGGACATGCAGATATTTCAACGACACAAATTTATACGCATGTTTCAAAAACTAGATTAAAAGATGTATATAAACAGTTTCATCCGAGAGCATAGTTACTATGCTCTTTTTTCATAGATTAAGAAGAGCAAACCGTTTCACAGAAACTTCACAAACATTTCGTATATTGTTTTCAGCAGAAGACTGGAATATTACAATGTATTTCCTCTATACTAAAGAAAGTATGAAGGAGGAAATGATGATGAAAAAACTTATTATGACGCTATTTATCGCGATGCTAGCATTGGCTGGCTGTAATACAAACAAAGAAGAATCGAAAAAAGAACCGAAAAAAGAACAGAAACTTGAAGCTGTAAAAGTAGCAGTTCAAACGAATCCGAAGGAAATTAAACCTGGTGAAAAAACAGAAGTACAAGCACTTGTTACACAAGGAAAAGAAAAAGTAACAGATGCTGATGATGTAAAGTTTGAAATTTGGAAAACAGGCGACGAAAAACACGAGATGTTAGATGGTAAGCATAAAGGAAAAGGTGTTTATGCGGTAGAGAAAACGTTCGAAACTGATGGAGTATATCATATTATTGCTCATACAAATGCACGTGAAATGCATGTTATGCCGGAAGTAAAAGTGGCTGTGGGAAATGCGAAAGTTGAAGATGCGAAAAAAGAAAATAGCGATCACAGTGCAGGACACGGTGATCATAAAAGTGACACAATGATTCACCTTATGGCTGGTGACATAAAAGCAAATGCTGAATCAACAATGAAAGTTCATTTAAAACAAAAAGAAGAAGCACTAACTGGTGCTGAAGTACAACTTGAAATTTGGAAAGACGGCGTTGAAAAGCATGAATTTATTCCAGCAAAAGAGGGGAATAAAGGCGAATATGAAAGTAAGCATACTTTCAAAGAGAATGGTGCTTATAAAGTGAAAGTTCATGTAAGAAAAGGCGAATTACATGAACACAAAGAAGAAACAGTAGAAGTAAAATAAAAAGCAGCTCTTTAGAGCTGCTTTTTATTTTTATATTAGGAAATATGTTATAAAATAATTAGCACTTCTTCGCAGAATGGATTACAATAGAAGTGTGAATAAAATAAGAAATTCTACGAAAATGTATTAAAAAGAAAGCGTAAACATGTTATGATATCAATATCAGATGTCTGACATCTGACTTAGAAAAAATTAGAAATTTTTTTGATTCGTTTGAAAGTAAAACGAAAAAGTTAGAGAATGATTTAAAGCAGTACTGTTTAATAATGAGGACGAAAGATAATTCCCATTGATAACAGTTTCACTTTATAGCGTTTTGAACATACTACAAGAAGTAGAACTGAACATATAGGAGGTTGCAGTTATGAATAAATATAAACGTATTTTCCTAGTCGTGATGGACTCTGTGGGAATCGGTGAGGCACCTGATGCTGAGCAGTTTGGTGATTTAGGTTCTGATACAATTGGTCATATCGCTGAACATATGAATGGATTAAACATGCCAAACATGGTGAAATTAGGTCTTGGTAATATTCGTGAAATGAAAGGGATCTCTAAAGTAGAGAAACCGCTTGGATATTATACAAAAATGCAAGAGAAATCTACCGGTAAAGATACAATGACAGGTCACTGGGAAATTATGGGCCTTTACATTGATACACCATTCCAAGTATTCCCTGAAGGATTCCCGAAAGAATTACTTGATGAATTAGAAGAAAAAACGGGCCGTAAAATTATCGGTAATAAGCCAGCTTCTGGAACAGAAATTCTTGATGAGCTTGGTCAAGAGCAAATGGAAACAGGCTCTTTAATCGTTTACACTTCTGCTGATAGTGTATTACAAATTGCAGCACACGAAGAAGTAGTGCCACTTGATGAGTTATATAAAATTTGTAAAATTGCCCGTGAACTAACGTTAGATGAGAAGTACATGGTAGGACGTGTTATCGCTCGTCCGTTCGTTGGAGAACCAGGAAAATTCACACGTACACCAAATCGTCATGACTATGCATTAAAACCATTTGGTCGCACAGTAATGAATGAATTAAAAGATAGTGACTACGATGTTATTGCTATCGGTAAAATTTCTGACATTTATGATGGCGAAGGGGTAACGGAATCACTTCGTACGAAGTCTAACATGGATGGAATGGATAAGCTTGTAGATACATTAAACATGGACTTTACAGGTCTTAGCTTCTTAAACTTAGTTGACTTTGATGCATTATTCGGTCACCGTCGTGATCCACAAGGATATGGAGAAGCTCTGCAAGAATATGATGCACGTCTTCCAGAAGTATTCGAAAAACTTAAAGAAGATGATTTATTATTAATTACAGCAGACCATGGTAATGATCCAGTACATCCTGGTACTGATCATACACGTGAATATGTACCGTTATTAGCATATAGCCCAAGCATGAATGAAGGCGGACAAGAATTATCACTTCGTCAAACATTTGCTGATATTGGTGCAACTGTAGCAGAAAACTTCGGTGTGAAAATGCCAGAATACGGAACAAGCTTCTTAAACGAGCTAAAGAAATAGGGGGATAAACAAATGAATCGTGAACTTATTACAAAATCAGCTTCATACTTAAAAGAGAAATTTCAAGAAACACCACAAGTAGGACTAATCCTTGGATCTGGACTAGGTGTATTAGCAGATGAAATCGAGAATGCGGTAACAGTACCATACAGTGAAATCCCTGAATTCCCAGTTTCAACTGTAGAAGGACATGCAGGTCAATTAGTATTCGGTACACTTCAAGGTGTAACTGTAGTAGCAATGCAAGGACGTTTCCATTTCTACGAAGGATATGACATGCAAAAAGTAACATTCCCAGTTCGTGTTATGAAAGAACTAGGGGTAGAAACAGTTGTTGTAACGAACGCAGCTGGTGGTGTAAATACATCATTTGAACCAGGCGATCTTATGTTAATTTCAGACCACATTAACTTCATGGGTACGAATCCATTAATCGGACCAAATGATTCTGAAATGGGTGTACGTTTCCCTGATATGTCTACATCTTATACGACAGAACTTCGCGAAATGGCGAAACAAGTTGCAGCAGATTTAAATATTAAAGTACAAGAAGGTGTATATGTTGGAATGACAGGTCCTGTATATGAAACACCTGCTGAAATTCGTATGCTTCGTACACTTGGCGGAGATGCAGTGGGTATGTCAACAGTACCTGAAGTAATTGTAGCTCGTCATGCTGGTATGAAAGTACTTGGTATTTCTTGTATTTCAAATATGGCAGCTGGTATTTTAGATCAGCCACTTCACCATGATGAAGTAATTGAAACGACAGAACGTGTTAAAGCTAACTTCTTAGCATTAGTAAAAGCAATCGTAAAACAAATGAAGGGGTGACTTCACAATGAGAATGGTGGACCTAATTGCAAAAAAACGTGATGGACATGCATTAACGACAGAAGAGATTAACTTTATTGTTGAAGGATACACAAATGGTGATATTCCCGATTATCAAGTAAGTTCACTTGCAATGGCAATTTTCTTCCAAGATATGAATGATCAAGAACGTGCAGATTTAACGATGGCAATGGTAAATAGCGGTGATACAATTGATTTATCAGCCATTGAAGGGGTAAAAGTAGATAAGCATTCAACAGGTGGTGTTGGTGATACAACGACACTTGTATTAGGTCCATTAGTAGCTGCTTTAGGTGTACCAGTAGCGAAAATGTCTGGACGTGGTTTAGGACATACTGGTGGTACAATTGATAAATTAGAAGCAGTTCCAGGATTCCATGTGGAAATTGAAAATGATGAATTCATGCGTCTTGTAAATGAAAATAAAATTGCTGTTATCGGTCAAAGTGGAAACTTAACACCCGCTGATAAAAAATTGTATGCACTTCGTGATGTAACGGCAACAGTAAACTCAATTCCGCTTATTGCAAGCTCGATTATGAGTAAAAAAATTGCTGCTGGTGCAGATGCAATTGTTCTTGATGTAAAAACTGGAGCAGGAGCATTTATGAAAACGGATGAAGATGCAAAGCGTTTAGCAGAAGCGATGGTACGCATCGGTAATAACGTTGGTCGTAATACGATGGCGGTTATTTCTGATATGAGTCAGCCGCTTGGTGAAGCAATTGGTAACGCATTAGAAGTACAAGAAGCAATTGATACATTACAAGGTAAGGGACCGAAAGATTTAGAAGAGTTATGTTTAACACTTGGAAGTCAGATGGTGTACCTTGCTGGACAAGCTTCATCTTTAGAAGATGCGCGTGAAAAGTTAATTGAAGTAATGAACAATGGTAAAGCGCTAGAATCATTTAAAACGTTCTTATCAGCGCAAGGCGGCGATGCATCTGTTGTTGATGATCCTTCTAAATTGCCACAAGCACAATTTAAAATTGAAGTGGAAGCAAAAGAAGACGGTTACGTATCGGAAATCGTTGCAGATGAAATCGGAACAGCAGCAATGCTTTTAGGAGCAGGGCGTGCAACGAAAGAGTCTGAAATTGATTTAGCAGTTGGTCTAATGCTTCGCAAAAAAGTAGGCGATAGCGTGAAAAAAGGTGACTCTCTTGTTACAATTTACGCAAACCGCGAAAATGTTGAAGATGTAAAAGCGAAAATTTATGAGAACATGAAAATCGCTAAAGACCATGTAGATGCGCCGACACTAGTGCACGGCATCGTTACTAAATAATAAAGAAGAACCAAGGAGTATTTCTCCTTGGCTTTTTTTACTATTTTTTGTTTATAATAATAATGGGTGAAATTATGATTAGAATTTGTGCAATAACGAAAAAAAATGAAGTTTTATATGATGTTTCGCTGGAAGACACGAAAAAAGAAAACATCGTATGGTATTGGCTTGATTTATATAAGCCGACGAAAGAGGAGTATACATATATTTTACAAGATCACTTCAAGTTCCATCCCCTTGCGATTGAAGATTGTGTAGAGTATGTACAGAGGCCAAAGGTAGATTTTTATGATGGATATAACTTTTTAGTTCTCCATGCATTCGGAGAAGACGGATTAGAACCGCATGAAATCGATTTATTTGTTAGTGATCGATATATAGTCTCTTTCCACTTCTCTCATAATAATGCGATTGAAAGAGTATGGAAAACGCTCGGTGAGAAAAAACGTATTAAGAAGAGCCCTTTAAATGTAGCACATACAATTATTGACCAAATTGTAGATGATTATTTCGCACCTGTTTATTACATTGAAGACCATTTAAATGCAATTGATGATAATTTAACGGGTGAGACAGCAGGAAGTGTGCTAGAAGAGGTATTTGATATTCGTGCAGATTTATCTAAACTAAGGCGTACGATTATTCCGATGCGTGATTTATTGTACCGCATTTTAAATTCAACTCGTTTTTACGGTATAAGCGATCATGAAATTTATTTTAAAGATATACATGATCATTTGCTTAAACTGACAGAGATGATTGAAGCAAGCCGTGAATTAACAGCAGATATTCGAGATAGTTACTTTTCACTGAATTCCCACCATATGAACAACATTATGAAAACATTAACTGTTTTCTCAACTATTTTCATGCCGTTAACATTTATTGCAGGGGTATACGGCATGAACTTTTCACATATGCCAGAGCTTGGCGGGAAGTATAGTTATTTTATCTGTTTATTTTTAATGGCGTTAATTGGCGGGGGAATGATGGCTTGGTTTTATAAAAAAGGATGGTTTAAGTAAAAAAACACCGAGAGCTTTTCCTCGGTGTTTTTTACTAGCCAATAGCGTGTAATACGAACATGGCTAAGAATAAGCATGTAATGATATACATGGATGGTGCAACCTCTTTACGCTTTCCAATAGCAACTTTCAAGATAGGATAAGCAATAAATCCGAATGCAATGCCATCAGCGATACTATATGTGAGCGGAATCATAACGATAATTAAAAACGCTGGAAATCCTTCTGAAAAGTCGTTCAGAGGAATTTGTTGAATGCTTGTAATCATCAGGCCGCCAATAATAATTAAGATTGGTGCAATGGCACTATCAGGAATTAGTTTGACAAACGGAAGTGCAAACAGTGACGCGAAGAATAACAACCCTGTAACGATAGACGTCAGACCTGTTTTTCCACCTGCAGTAATACCTGCGGCACTCTCTACTGTTGAAACGGTAGGACTTGTGCCAAATAGACCACATGTCATTGCTGAAATTGCATTTGCTTGGTAAGCACGTGGGAATTTACAGTCATCTTCTAATAAACCGTGCAGTAGTCCCATGTTCTCAAAAATAAGCACCATGCTTAAGGAGAATGTTGCAATCCAAAATGGTAAGGAAGAAAGTTTCCCAAATGACATAGCTCCAAACACATCGCCGTAATTAGCGAATGAAAACGAACTATTGCCCACTTGACTCGTATCAACAAGGCCAAATAGCCATGCAATACCAGTTCCAATTGCAATCGTCCATAAAAAGTTTCCACGTACGTTACGCACAAATAGCACAAGTGCCACAATAAGAGTAAGTAGTGTTGCAAGAACGACAGGACTACTTAATTTCCCCATTGCAACAGCAGTATTAGGATGCGAAACGACTAAACCACCTTTTTGCAAGCCGATGAAAGCTAAAAATAACCCGATACCGACAGTGATCGCTTCCTTTAATGACTTTGGAATCGATACCGAAAGCACGCGAGCAATCGGTGTAAAAGCAGCAATTGCAAAAATAATACCGGCGATAAAAACAGCTGCTAATGCTTCTTGCCAAGCTAGACCGAGCGTGTGCACAGCAGTGTACGTGAAGAATGCATTTACACCCATACCTGGGACAAGAATAGCAGGTGCATTTGCCCAAAATGCCATAAGTAGACATCCGACAAATGAACTAAAAACAGTTGCTAAAATTCCAGCTTCAAGAGGAATGCCGGCATCTGATAAGATTGATGCATTTACAATCATAATATAAACGATCGTGAAAAATGACGTGACTCCAGCTAAAACTTCTTGTTTTGGTGATGTTTGGTGTAAGTCTAATTTAAATGTTCTTTCAAGTATTCCTTTCATGTTAAACCTTCTTTTTCATATCCCTCTCCCACCCGTGATATCTCTTTTGTAAGAGCTCACCGTCCTTTATTATATCAGAACATCATGTTTTTACAACAACGAAAATGATAACGTTTACTTATAAACGAAATTATTTATAGATACGTAAAAATGGCTCGTATGGTTGAAATAATTTCTAGTTCTCCAGATTGAATGGGCGGGGCTGCTTGTGCATGTAAAGTAGCATAGGATGCAACCTCCCGTGGTAATTGGGCAGATTCTTCAACGAGTGAGAGGGGAACAGGATTAATGTTTAAATTGTAGGTACTCGCAATAGCACGAGCTTTTTCTACTGCTTGGTGCAGAGCCTGAATGAGAGCTTGCTCATAATATTTATTTGGATGAGATATTCGAAAACGTAACCCTTTTGCTACGTTTGCACCATTCGTCACGGCTATATCATATACTTCCCCTGCTTTTTGTACATTTAAAACGGTAATTTCATACAAATGCTCCACACGGTAGCCTTGTAGTAAGGCTTTATCATTTACATATTCGTATTGAGGGGTAATCGTATAAGAAATAGTTTCTATATCTTTATCGGCAATACCTAGCTGTTTGAGTGCATCAAGCAATTGTTTCGATTGCACTGCATTTTCTTCTTGCGCTTGTTTTACATTTTTACTATCTGTTCGAATGCCTAGTGTTAATATGACAACATTTGGTTTGGCTTTTATAATGCCTTCTCCTTGTACAGTAATAGTAGCTTCTTTACCAGTATTTGTCGTACGGATATTATGTAAATACGGATTCATTCCACTTTGCATTTATGTTCACCATCCTTTTTTTACATGTATATGTGTGAACAAAAAAGAAAATCGTATGAAAAAAGTTACATAAATGAGAATGTTAAGGGAAGAAAGCATATACAACATAGGTATTTATAGATTATAATATGTATAAATATGATAAAAAAGGGACGAGGCTAGTGAACGAAAATAGAGAAACACTGATTTTAGATTTATCTGCATCATTTCGAAAGATGATACGTTTATTACAAAATGATATTAATACACGTTTTTCAGAGCATATGCCATATAATGAATTCTCTGTATTACGTGCGTTATTTTTAAAAAGTCCACAGATGGCTTCGCAAATTGCGAGTGAAGTAAACGTAACCTCCAGTCATATTACAGCTGTAACAGATCGTCTCGTGCGAAAAGGGTTTGTTGAAAGAAAGAGATCAAATTCAGACCGTCGTATCGTATACTTAGAAATTACAGAAAACGGACGAGAAGTAACTGAAAAACTTGAAGCTGTGCGTAAAGAATATTATAAAGAGAGATTTAAAGGTTGGAGCGACCAAGAGATAGAAATGGTTTTAGAACTATTTGGCCGCGTCTTATAATAAATGAGGATAGGAAGCAAGAGCTTTCCTATCCTTTTTCTTTTGAATAAAAATATTTTGAAACTCCGATACTTTAATTAAAAAGATCGGAGGAAAGATTATGAAATATATTGCGGCACTTACCGTTTTACTTGGAAGCTTTTTCTGCTTTCATACATTCATGTACGCCGATACCCCTATTCAAGTGGTGCAAAAAGAAGTGAAGTATATTGAAAATGATAATACTGTCTTGTATTCAAAATTATGGGTTCGTTCTATGCAAAATGCAGTATTATTTCATCATAGTGATAACATTCGTAATCAGGACACATTACGTAATGTAACAAGTTCATCGCTCGTTAAAGCGAAGCACTTACCATTTAAGAAAGCATCAATGTACATTCCAAGATTATCGCAATACGTATCAAAAGCAGGGAAAGAAAACATTCAAGTGTACTACATTGCGGTGCACTATAATGTGAAAAAAGAAAATGCATATCAGCTAAATGGCATGAACTATTTTCTGCAAGTATTTATGAAAGAGCGCGGGGAATGGAAAATTGCTGAAAGTGTAGTCGCACCAACAGAGCAAATTGTGCAAAATGGTGATGGGTTTGGGATGAAAGAAGAGATGGTGTATGGAGATAGGAGAGAGAATATAAAATAACCTCCTCTTAGTGAGGAGGTTATTTTATTTGAAATTCCAAGAGACCTTCAATCTCAATATTTTAGATAGAAGAAAATAGCTAATTACGCTTGTTCCGAACAAACCAACGTAAAAATTAAGCAAAGAATGGGTCCCTCCAATTATTAAACCGCCGCTAATTCCAATACAGAAAATAGCGCAGACCATAAATGTTTTTTGAAGCTTTGGATATAGTAAGAAACTACCATTCCGCTCATTGATTGAACGAACATATAAATATATACCGAGTGGTAATAAAATAATGACATGTGCAATAGGTCCAAGCAATGTTTTTACCGATGGAATCTTTGTAAAGTTTGGTCCGTTATGACGCACTCCATCTGAATCGGTATAATGACTTTGTGGATCATAATTAAAGTCAATATTGAAACCTTCTGCTGGATTAGAGATACGGATGTTTTCCATCACATCATGTATATGGCCATTGTTCTCATGAAAGTCAGTGTTTGAGTGAACAGCAAAGACTCCTGAGATAAGTGATGGAAGTAAAGCTGGGAAGATTAATATAGCTGCAGTGAGAAATCCTTGCGATATAATATTCCCTGTAATTGTACCTACACATAAGGCAAGTGTATAAATAGCGATTAATACAATTAACATGTATATAAAGTAACTAGGAAATGGGGAGAATACTTGATATTTATTATGAAAAGTCAACTTTTTCATAATAGCAAATAGTCCCCAGTTTAAAACGACAACAGTGGCGATATTACAGATTCCAAACAACCATTTTGTTATATAAAGGTGTGAACGTTTAAATGGCATAGACCATAACAAGTCACTAGAGTTATTTTGTCTTTCCCAGCCGATTAACGTACAGGCCAGAATGATAAGTGCACCACCTTGAAAGATGACAGGGTCCATAAGTGATAAACCAAAATTGTAATGATATACATATTCCCCTTCTTTTTGCATCTTCAGAAGGTGTTGTTGTTCAATCGATGCCAAATAGTATTTGTATGACAAATTGTAGAAGCTAACGAACCAAAACAGCCATACAACATATTTACTTTGTTGATACGTTCTTAGCCATAGTGCTTTTTGAAACATAGGATCTCTCCTTTAAAAAACTTTATAATTTGTTAGTCGTGATAATACAACATAAGTAATGATTCCAGCGAGAAACAAACCGATATAGTAGCTAAATACGAAACTAAATTGATTTATTTTATAGCCACCTAGTAATGCAAAGTAAATGGTTGTCCCCCATACCCATATTTTTAAATGTTTTTGGAAAATAAATATTTTTTGAGTGTTTTCATTTGGCGATTGTGTATATAAATATGCGCCAAGTAGTAAATTAACTATTGTATAAAAAATAGGGACTAACATCGATTTAGCTGAATAATAGTGATAAGATGCTGGATCTCTTAAAGCAGTTGAGTCCTTTTCTTTTTTACGTAATTCAGGATCATAATCGTAATAAATCGTGAAATTATATATTGGTGCAACTATATTTGTTTTTTGATTAATTTCGTAAAATTGTTCATATAACTTATAATTTTTAGTATCGGTAGCTTCTAAGTGATTTATCGTAAAAGTGTACACTAGTGGAATAAATGTAAGCCCCATTAGTAACCAAGGAATACAAAAAACAAGCTGCGAAACAACGCTTCCAGTAAAAGTACCGATGCATAGTGCAGCTGTATATACTGCAACATAAGAAACAATTGCATAAAGAAAGTATCGATGAAATGGACTAAATGATTGATAATCAAAATGAATAGTTGTTCTATAAATAACATACATAAGAATCCAATTTATAAGTAACGCGCTTACAATACAAAAGGAACCGAAAGCCCATTTAGATAAGAAGACATCTTTTCTTTTAAAAGGCATCGTCATAAGTAGTGTATTAGATTGGTTGCTACGTTCCCATCCTATCAATAAGCAGGCTAAAGCAATGATAAGAACAGTTAACCAAAAACTATTACCTTCCCCTGGCGAAAAGCCATAAAAATAATAATACTGTTTACCTTTTTCTTGTAACTCGTAATACTCAGCAAGTTGTCTCTGAGCACTTTTATAGTAGCCAAAAGATAACAAGTAAAGCGAACTAAAGAAGAAGAGTAACACAGCATATTTCCCGCGTTTCCAATTCCACATCCACAACGCCTTATGAAACATACTCATCCTCCTCAAGTGTCGTAACGAAGACATCTTCAAGCGACATTGTTAATTCTTCAATGAGAATTGGTTGCTCTTTATAAAACTTCTCAAGCGTTGTAGCAATATTTCCTTCGATTAAGATTGTATATACTTTTCCTGTTTGATTTAATATTTTAATATTGCTTAAGTTTTCTAGTTTTTGAGGTAATGAACGTTCGTAAGCTACTTGTATTTTTGCAAATCGTGATTTTGCATCGTCTAGTGATGTAATAGAAGCTATAGTATGGCCTTTTAATATAATGATTGTATCTGCAATTTGTTCAACTTCATCTAAATGATGAGTTGAGATGAAAATAGTAATCTCTTTTTCAGCAACTTCTCCAATGAGAAATTGGAGGATTTGTCTTTTAACGATAGGATCCAATCCGTTTGTCGGTTCATCTAAAATGATATATTCTGCTTTTGCAGCAACGGCTAAAATGATTGCAAGTAGTGCTTTCATTCCTTTTGAATAACTACGAATTCGCTTGTTTGGTAAATTGAACCGCTCTAATAATTCGTAGAAATACTGTTCATCAAATGCTGTATAAACAGCTTTATAAAACCTTACAATTTCTTTCACTGTATATCCGTTCAGTATGTTAGTAGAATCCGGAACATATACGATTTTTTGCTTCATTTCAGGATGCTTATGAATATCCGTATCCTCATATGTAACAGTTCCTGCATCAGGGTCTAAAATGCCGACCATCGTTCGTAATAAAGTTGTTTTCCCCGCACCGTTTCTTCCGAGTAATCCGACGATACTACCTTTTTGTAATGTGAAAGAAACATCGTCTAAAATCGTTTGATTATCAATTGTTTTCTTCAAGCTTGTCACTTTCAGCATCTGTATTTCCTCCAATCTCTTTGTAGTATGAATCTATCCAATCGTGAATTTTATCTTTCGTAATCCCGAGATAAGAGGCTTCTAATAGTAATTGATGAAACTGCTTTTCAACCATAGCGATTTTCCTTTCGTCTAATGTTGGGGTAATCGATTGGGATACAAATGTTCCTTTTCCTCGCAATGTTTCAATAATCCCTTGGCGTTCTAACTCTTGGTACGCTTTACTAACTGTATTTGGATTTATAACGAGTAAAGAAGCGAGTTCGCGCACAGAAGGAAGTTTATCACTTGGAGCTAACATGTTTTTTAATACGAGTTCTTTTATATTTTGAACAATTTGTTCCCATATCGGAGTGTTGCTTCTTGGATCAATTTGAATATGCAAGAGCAATGTCTCCTTCCTGATGAGTATTAAGTGTACTACTGTGTGTAATACACTTAATACAATATAAGTAATGAATTTATTTGTCAACTGAAAATGATAGAAAAATATGGTATTAAAAATGAATAAATTGGAAAAAATAGGTCTGATATAGAATGGAGGGTTAGTCATGAAGCGAGTTTTTGGAATACTTGTTTGTTTCATGTTATTTCTTTCTGGTACTTCAGTTAGTTTTGCACAATCTGAGAAAACGAAGCAGGAGAAAACAGAAGAAACCACGCCGAAGTTAGCGGAACAAGCGTCGTCAGCAATCGTAATTGAGCAAGATACAGGTAAAGTTTTATTTGATAAAAATCCGAATGAAAAGTTACCACCTGCCAGTATGACGAAGATTATGACAATGCTATTAATTATGGAACAAGTTGAAAAAGGAAAACTAAAACTGACCGATAAAGTTAGAGCAAGTGAACACGCAGCTTCAATGGGTGGATCACAAATCTTTTTAGAACCTGGGGAAGAGATGACCGTAAATGAAATGCTAAAGGGCATTGCCATTGCATCTGGAAATGATGCATCTGTTGCAGTAGCTGAGCATATCGCTGGTTCAGAAGAAGGATTCGTAAGTATGATGAACAAAAAAGCGAAAGATTTAGGACTGAAAAATACACATTTTCAAAACCCAACAGGTCTCCCGGCCAAAGATCATTATTCTACAGCAAATGATATGGCTATAATGGCGAGAGAATTGATGAAGTATCCACTTATTCGCAAATACACAGGTAAATATGAAGACTATTTACGTGAAGATACGGATAAGAAGTTTTGGCTTGTTAATACGAATAAGTTAGTACGTTTTTATCCTGGAGTAGATGGTGTGAAAACGGGCTTTACGACAGAAGCGAAATATTGTTTAACTGCATCAGCTGAAAAGAATGGAATGCGTGTTATTTCAGTTGTTATGGGAGCACCTACATCAAAAGAGCGGAACAATCAAGTGACGAAGCTTCTTGATTATGCGTTTGGACAATATATGACAAAGAAATTGTATACACGTGGTGAAAAAATTAAGACTGTACAAGTAGGAAAAGGGAAAAAAGAAAAAGTAGATTTAGTTGCGTCAGACAACGTATCTCTTCTTATGAAGAAGGGCGAAAATATGGACAAAGTAAAACAAGAAGTAATCGCTGAAAAGAAAGTGAAGGCACCGATTAAAAAAGGTGACGCGCTTGGAACACTTGTTATTAAAAAAGATAAAGATGTTTTATTAAAACAAACTATTGTAGCGAAAGAAGATGTTGCTGCAGCGAGTTGGTGGGAGTTATTTAAAAGAAGTTTTGGGATGTTTTCAACATCAAAATAGCGGCAAAAATTTTGCCGCTTTTCTGTTCGTATGTACCGTAATAATTGCTGAACGGTTTCACATTATGACGAAATAGTTCTTCTTTTGTCAGTAGGAAGGATTCTTATTTTATATCACGAAAATCTTATGTTAATGAGTAAAGTTTGAGCATAAGGAGGAAATCGTGTGAGTCTTTCCATGCATTTAGAAGTAAAACGTGACGTCTTATGTGTGAGGCTGGAGGGTGAATTAGATCATCATACTGCTGAAGAGTTGCGAACGAAAGTAACAGATATGATTGAGACACATGGTGTTCATCATATTGTTTTGAGCCTGGAGAACTTATCATTTATGGATAGTTCTGGTTTAGGTGTTATATTAGGCCGATATAAACATGTAAAGGGATTAGGTGGAGAGATGGTTGTTTGTGCAATTTCACCGCCTGTTAAACGTTTATTTGAAATGTCAGGCCTATTCAAAATTGTTCGTTTAGAAGAAAGTGAAGCGCACGCGCTCGCGACGTTGGGGGTGGCATAAATGAGAAATGAAATGAACCTTCAATTTTCAGCGTTAAGTCAGAATGAATCATTCGCTCGTGTTACAGTAGCTGCTTTTATTGCACAATTAGACCCGACGATGGAAGAATTAACAGAGATTAAAACAGTTGTGTCAGAAGCGGTTACAAATGCAATTATTCATGGGTATGAAGGAAATGCAGAAGGTGTTGTTTATATTTCAGTGATTTTGGAAGAAGCAATGGTGAAACTCACGATTCGAGATGAAGGGATTGGTATCTTTAACTTAGATGAAGCAAGACAACCCCTTTTTACAACTAAACCTGAATTAGAGCGTTCCGGAATGGGATTTACTATCATGGAAAATTTTATGGATGAAGTAGAAGTTATTTCAAACGAATCTTTCGGGACAACAATCCATTTGACAAAGTACTTATCAAATAGTAACGCTCTATGCAATTAAGGAGAATAGCCAATGGACATAGAGGTCAGAAAAGAGAAGAAGAAACCTCAGTTAAAGGACCACGAGCTAAAAGCGTTAATTCAAAAAAGTCAAGATGGAGATCAACAAGCGAGAGATACAATCGTTCAAAGTAATATGCGTCTCGTATGGTCGGTTGTGCAGCGGTTTCTTAATCGAGGATACGAACCAGACGATTTATTTCAAATTGGATGTATTGGGCTCTTAAAATCGGTAGATAAATTTGATTTATCTTTCGACGTGAAATTTTCAACATATGCAGTTCCAATGATTATTGGTGAAATACAACGATTTTTACGTGACGATGGATCAGTGAAAGTAAGCAGATCCTTAAAAGAAACAGGAAACAAAATTCGAAAGATGAGAGACGAGCTTTCGAAAGAGTTCGGAAGGGCTCCAACGATTAATGAAGTAGCGGAGGCTCTGGAACTAACACCAGAAGAAGTTGTTCTGGCACAAGAAGCGAGTCGTGCTCCTTCATCAATACATGAAACTGTGTATGAAAATGATGGAGATCCAATTACTATTTTAGATCAAATTGCAGATCAATCGGAAACGAAATGGTTTGATAAAATTGCTTTAAAAGAAGCAATTAGAGAATTGGATGAACGAGAACGTCTAATTGTGTATTTGCGCTACTATAAAGACCAAACCCAATCAGAAGTAGCGGAGCGCATAGGCATTTCGCAAGTACAAGTTTCCAGACTGGAAAAGAAAATATTGAAACAGATGAAAGATCGAATAGATGAATAGCTATCTATTCGATTTTTTTTGTTGTCATGAAAAGGGAAAGATTCCAACTATTGTTAAAAATTCACAGAATTTATTGGTAATTTAGTTAATTTAAAATATAATCCAAGTATGAACTTGTCACAAAGGGGGAAGGAAACATGGAAACGAGGCAACAATGGGGAACGAGGGCTGGATTTATTTTCGCAGCGATCGGCTCTGCCGTTGGATTAGGAAACATATGGCGTTTTCCTTATACAGCGTATGAAAACGGAGGAGGCGCATTCTTTTTACCGTACTTATTCGCATTATTAACAACTGGTATTTCATTATTAGCATTCGAGTTTGCTCTTGGGCATCGTCATCGTGGTTCGGCACCACTTACATTCTTCCGTATTCATCCACGTGCTGAATTTATTGGATGGTGGCAAATGTGTGTAACATTTATCGTTTCAACATATTATGCAGTAATTATTGCTTGGTCTATTTCGTATACATACTTTGCGATTACTGGAGCATGGGGGAAAGACACGGAATCATTTTTATTTAAAGAATATTTACATGTTGCAGATAAGCCAGGGCAGTTTGGAGGGCTTGTACCAGAAGTATTAATTCCATTAGCGCTCGTTTGGATTATTGTACTTGGTGTTGCATTTAAAGGCGTTAAGAAAGGAATCGAAGTTGTTAACCGCATTTTTATTCCGTTATTAGTTGTTATGTTTCTTATTATCGTTGTTCGTGCAGTGACAATGGAAGGTGCGATGCAAGGATAGATGCATTCTTTAAACCAGATTGGAGTCGTATTTTTGATGGGAAAGTATGGCTTGCTGCTTATGGACAAATTTTCTTTAGTTTATCTTTAGCATTCGGAATTATGATTACGTACTCTAGTTATTTACCGAAAAACTCAGATACAACAAATAATGCTTTTATTACTGGATTTGCAAATTCAGGATTTGAATTATTAGCAGGTATTGGGGTCTTTGCAGCGCTTGGATTTATGGCGAATAACATGGGGGTACCGGTTGATAAAGTAGCTAGTGCTGGTGTGGGACTTGCGTTCGTAGTATTCCCGCAAATTATTAATGAACTACCGATGTCACCGTTATTTGGAGTATTATTTTTCTTATCTTTAACCGTTGCTGGAATTACATCACTCATTTCACTTGCGGAAGTATGCTTTGCTGCTGTATCTGAAAAATTCAGCTTAAGTCGTCCAAAGACGATTGGAATTATGGGAACACTTCTCGTGTTAGTTTCTCTTGTTTTTGCAACGCGTGGTGGACTTATGTTCTTAGACGTTGTTGATTATTTCGCTAACAATTTTGGGTTGATTACAATTGCACTAGCTGAAGTAGTTGCAATAGGTCTTATATTGCGCCGTTTACCAGTTTATCAAAATCACGCAAACTTTGTATCTGATATAAAGTTAGGGACGTTTTGGAGAGTGAGTTTACTCGTTATTACCCCGCTTATGTTAGGGTATATGTTAATTGATGGCACAATCCAAAATATTAAAAAGAACTACGGAGATTATCCAACCGAGTTTGTTGTAACGTATGGTTGGTCAATTGCAGCAGCATTTCTTATAGTTGCACTAGTCATTAGTCTGAAGAAATGGAATGCACAAATACATTCAGACTCTGCCCAGCTTGAAAAAGAATGGAAGGATCGAGGTGTTTCATGATGAGCGGATCAGCGATTATGATGATGGTTATAGGTATGGTAGTCATTTGGGGAGGGCTCGCATTAAGCATTGCAAATTTAGTTAAGAAAAAGGCTTAGCAGAAAAACATCTGTACCAAAACGGTACAGATGTTTTTTTATGAAAAAATTGTATTAGAAAAAATTCCAATAACCATACTACAACTACGAGGAAGAGTGAAGGGGTGAATGAAAATTGGAACAAACGATTTATATTAAAATGCGCAATCGATTAAAAGTGTCTCCTACGTATGAAGTAAAACTGAGCGATGTTGCTCAACTTGCTGGAGATTCTTTGGTAGTTGAGTCGTTACAAAATGAGATAATTTACAAAATAACAGCGCATGATAAAACACATGTTGTAATTGATGTTATGAAAGTGATTGAGATTGTTCAACAAAAAGCGGCTCACTTACAAATTAATTTACTTGGTTCTGGACAAACTCTTGTTGAAATTATATATGAAAAAAAGAAAGTGCATCCGGTTTTCTTCGGACTTGTATGGTTGTTACTCTTCATTGGAGCAGCACTTGCAATTATTTATTTTCATGAAGATGTAAGTATGCAACAAGTACACCAACGGTTATATTACATGATTACTGGAGAATTTAAGGCGCAACCACTTTTATTTCAAATTCCTTATTCATTAGGTCTTGGGTTAGGTATGGTTTTATTTTTTAATCATGTATTTCAAAAGCGAATTAATGAAGAGCCTAGTCCGTTAGAAGTTGAGATGTTTCAATATCAACAGTCGCTTGATCAATATGTAATTGTTCATGAAAACAAGGATAATATGAAACAGCTTACCGATGATTGAGTCTGGATTCGTGATTTTAATTGGTTTAGCTGGAGGGATTGCAGTAGGTAGCGGATATGTTGCGTTTTTAGCTGTACTTGGTATAATCCCTCGTTTAGCTCAATTAACGAGAAGTGGAAAGCATATTCAATATTTTGAGTGGGCAGTCATTACAGGTACTTTAACAGGGGCTTGGTGTAGTTTGAAGAATATTACATTTCAAACGTCGCAATATTGGCTCGTAATATTAGGGTTATTTTGTGGCACATTCATTGGAATGCTAGCTGCGGCGTTAACGGAAGTGTTAAACGTTTTACCTATTTTAGCGAAACGGGTAGGGGTAGAGGGGAAAATTATTATTTTACTCGTTGCTCTTGTACTTGGAAAAGTAATAGGCTCATTGTTTCACTGGATTTATTTCGTAAAGTAGGAGGCAATATATATATGGCAGGGCGAAAACTGAAAGATGATTACATAAATAAAGTGAAAGAGTACCATCCGAAACCGAACTATTTAATAAATTGTGTGAAGGCATTTCTTGTTGGGGGATTCATTTGTACCGTCGGAGAAGTATTGATGAAATTTTATATACATTACTTTCACTTTAGTGAGCAAGAGGCAGGAAACCCTACAGTTGCAACTCTCGTTTTACTATCAGCGATTTTAACAGGATGTGGTGTTTATGATAAAATCGGACAGTTTTCTGGAGCGGGATCAGCAGTACCAGTTACTGGATTTGCGAATTCTATGGCAAGTGCTGCGCTAGAACATAGGAGTGAAGGGATTGTTCTAGGAATCGCTACAAATATGTTTAAGCTCGCAGGAAGCGTCATTGTGTTTGGAGTGGTCGGTGCATACATTATCGGATTAATAAGATATACATTTCAAATTTTAATGTCTTAAAGGAGGGATAGGTATGAGATTGACAGGAAAACAAACGTGGGTATTTCAAAATGATATCTTCGTGAATGCAACTGGTACCGCTGTCGGTCCGAAAGAAGCTGAAGGCCCTCTTGGAAAGGATTTTGATATTTCATATTCAGACTTACATTGTGGAGAGGAAAACTGGGAACTTGCTGAACGAAGGTTAATGTCAGACTCGATTCAACAAGCGTTGCAAAAAGGAAATATAAAACCATCACAAATTGATTTCTTTTTAGCAGGTGATTTATTAAACCAAACAGTGACAGCAAATTATGTTGCTCGAGATTGTGGTATTCCTTTTTTAGGGATGTTCAGTGCTTGTGCGACGTCAATGGAAACTTTGGCGGTTGGATCAGCATTTATAGATGGTGGATTTGCGAATCGTGTCTTAGCGACAGTAAGTAGTCATAATGCGACGGCTGAAAGACAATTTCGTAATCCAACAGAGTACGGGGGACAAAAGCCTGGGACAGCAAACTCGACTGTTACCGGAGCAGGGTCCATATTAATTAGCAATGAAGAAAGTGCAATTAAAATAACAGCAGCAACAATCGGAAAAGTACAAGATTTAGGAATTGCTAATCCTCTAGATATGGGATCGGCAATGGCGCCAGCTGCTGCTCATACAATTCAACAGCATTTTGAAGATTTAAGAAGAAGTGCCGCTGATTATGACCTTATTGTTACTGGTGATTTATCAGCTGTGGGGACACCAATTGCGAAACAACTTTTACTTGAGGAAGGGTATGATCTTGGGCATATATACAACGATTGTGGATTAATGATTTACAATTCAAATCAAGAAGAAGTGTTTGCAGGTGGTAGTGGTTGTGCTTGTTCAGCTGTTGTAACATACGGTCATTTATTGCGTGAAATGCAAACAGGGAACTTACAACGAATTTTTGTCGTTGCAACTGGAGCTTTATTAAGCCCGATGATGATGCAGCAGAAGGAAACGATTCCAACGATTGCGCATGGTGTTGTGTTTGAAAGAGTTAAAGGGGAGTGAATTGTGGATTTTATATATGCATTTCTTGTAGGAGGAGCTATTTGTGTCATTGGACAAGTGTTGCTAGATTTTGCAAAATTAACACCGGCACATTTAATGGCAACTTTTGTAGTCGCCGGAGCTATTTTAGACGGATTCGGATTGTATGATAAGCTTATAAAATTTGCAGGTGCTGGGGCAACGGTCCCTATTACAAGTTTTGGACATTCACTATTGCACGGGGCAATGCATGCGGCAGAAAAACATGGATATTTAGGGATTGGAATCGGTATGTTTAGCTTAACGTCAGCGGGGATTTCAGCGGCGATATTATTTTCATTTTTTGTTGCACTTATATGTAAACCGAAAGGATAAATTAAATGAGACGAAGGGTTGTTTTGGTCACAGATGGAGATGAATATGCAAAGCGGACAATTGAGCTTTTAACAAAGGAATTTGGGGGAAGGTGTATTTCAGCATCGCAAAGTAATCCGACCAAATTGACAGGGAAGAAAGTTGTTGAGCTTATTATGCAAACGCCATATGACCCTGTATTTGTCATGTTTGATGACAGCGGATTTATAGGAGAAGGATCAGGTGAAAAAGCGTTAAAGTACGTGGCAACGCATAAACAAATTGATGTACTTGGCATTTTAGCGGTAGCGTCGAATACACATCATTGGGAATGGGCCCGTGTAGATGTAAGTGTAGATCGGAATGGGAATTTAACAGAATACGGTGTTGATAAGTTTGGACTTCCAGATGGTGAAATTGGCAGGATTAGTGGGGATACAATTTATTGTTTAGATGGTCTGAATGTTCCTGTTATCGTGGGAGTCGGTGATATTGGCAAGATGTGTGGAAATGATGAATGGGAGAGAGGGTCACCTATTACTAGAAAAGCAATTCAATTAATTTTGGAAAGGAGTGGGTTTTATGACGAAGCCTAAAAAAGTGAATATCCCGATCTCATCTTTTTTAAGTGATAATGAAAATTACTTAAAGCAAACGGTTGGACTAGGTGTTACATATGATGTTGGTATTCGTAAATTTCAAATTTTAAATAAAGAAATTGGTGTGTTATTTGTAAATGGACTTTGTGATACAAATTATATTATCCCTATTTTAGAAGAAGCAGTGGATACAAATGAAATAAGGGATGTAGAAGAAGATACAGTAAAGCTTTTAGAAAATCGTTTAATTCATCAACAAGTAAGTAAAGTAAAAACGATGGATGATGTAATGCTCCAAGTATTATCAGGACTTATTGTTATATTTGTAGAAGGTGAAACGGAAGCGTTCGCAATAGATGTTCGTAGTTACCCGGGGCGGACACCGACAGAACCAGATACAGAAAAGGTAGTACGTGGTGCAAGGGATGGCTTTGTTGAAAATATCGTTGTAAATACAGCGTTAATTCGTAGAAGGATACGCGATCCACGTCTTCGAAATGAAATGATTCGAGTAGGGGATAGATCGCAAACGGATATTTGTATTACATATGTACAAGATGTTGCAAATCCGGATTTAGTGAAGATTATTAAACAAGAATTAAATAGCATTGAAGTAGATGGGATTACGATGGCGGATAAAACGGTAGAAGAATTTGTTGTAAAGCAAAGTTATAATCCATTCCCGCTTATTCGATATACAGAAAGGCCCGATGTAGCAGCAAATCATCTATTAGAAGGGCATGTGCTAGTGCTCGTTGATACGTCACCGAGTGCGATGATTACGCCAACAACATATTTTCACCATCTACAACATGCTGAAGAATTTAGACAAAATCCAGCTGTAGGTACATTTTTACGTTGGGTACGTTTTCTAGGTGTTATATTCTCCTTATTCTTATTGCCATTTTGGCTAGTGTTTGTATTTGATCCAACGCTTTTACCGGAGAAACTCGCTTTCATTGGACCAAATAAGATGACACATTTACCTATTTTATTACAAGTTTTGATGGCTGAAATTGGACTTGAATTTTTAAGGATGGCTGCTATTCATACACCGACACCATTGTCGTCAGCAGCAGGTTTGATTTCAGCTATATTAATTGGTCAAATTGCAATTGATGTAGGTTTATTTGTACCAGAAGTTATTTTGTATGTAGCGGTTTCTATGATTGGATCATTTGCAACGCCGAGTTATGAACTTGGACTTGGAAATAAGGTAGGAAAATTATTTGTCATTATTTTAACCGGCATCTTTCATGAGATGGGATTTGTAATCGGAATGACGATGTTGATTTTATTTTTAGCGTCCATAAAAAGTTTACAAACACCGTATTTATGGCCGTTTTTACCGTTTGATTGGGGTGCGTTAACGAAAATTTTACTCCGCCCAACTATGTCGAGTTTAAAAGTGCGTCCTAGTATTGTACGACCTCAAAATGTAAGAAGACAAAAATAAACGGGATTATGCTCCCGTTTATTTTTTTATTGAAAATTTATTTTTTTTTAACAAAAACCAAACATTTTTTGTGTACACTTAGAGTAGATATTGTGTATGAGAGGGGAAGAGGACATGATTAAATTATTTGTAAGTGATTTAGATGACACGCTCGTTTACAATGTGAATGATATGCAAAAAGAAGATGAACGTGCACTTTGTTGGCTGGCTGAAAAAGGGACAAATATTTGTTTTGCCTCTGGCCGCTTTACTCACCGAATTGATGAAGTCGTAAAAAGGTTTTCATTCCCGTATTACACAACTGGTTTAAATGGGGCGACAATGTTACTGCCAAACGGAAAAATATTTCATGAATCAAATTTTGAAGATAGAGTTGCCCAGGAAATATATCGATATATACATAACAAGGGACTAGCAGATATTGTTTGTGCAAATGAGCAGCGATATACAAAAAGAAAGAATGAAAATCATCATACTTTTGAAGAGTATATGGGGGTACATATCGCTGAAATCGAAGCGTTAGAAGAGGAATTTGGGAAAACTGTACATCCTGCAAAATTATTTGTTTTTGGAGAAGAAGAAAAAATTGTAGCATTAGATCAAGAGTTGCGAGATACATTTCATAGCGAAGCGGAAGTTTTTATATCGGGTAAGCGCTATGTTGACATTATGCCAAGAGGTGTAAGTAAAGGGAGCGCTCTGAAGCGATTAATGGAACATCTGCAAATTGAAGCAAATGAAGTTGCATGTATTGGAGATTCTTTCAATGATATTTCTATGTTTGAAGTAACCCCGCACTCCTTCACCCTCCATCATGCTCATCCGTATGTGAAGGAGAAAGCAAATCATGTTGTTCGTTCGGTTGAAGAAGCTGTTATGAGATTACCGTTACTTGTATAAAAAAGAAGCTCGTCACTGGCGAGCTTCTTTTTACTTGAATAGAGATTTAACGAAATCAATGATACTAGAGAAGAAATCTTTTACTTTATCTAGGAAACTTTGCCCTTCTTCAGATCCTAAGAAGGCAGATACATGGTCTTTTGCTTTATTTAATTGGCTACCAACTTGGTTCCAATCAATATTAAGATTTTTCATTTTATCAAATAACGCTACTAAGTTATCTAACTGTTCATCTGTTAATGTAATGCCGAGTTGATCAGCGATCTTTTTAATTAATGAACGTAAATCTTCAGTTGTTTTTGGCTGTTCTTTTGCAATTTCTTCTTTAACTTTTGCAACGAGTTGAACTGCTTTTTCTTCACCGATTTTATCACCAAGTTTTGCTGTTTGTACCATTTCTTCATTAGCTATTTTTTTAACATCTTCTGGAATTTCTTTGTTCGATGTTGTTTCATAGGCTTTCATTAAACCTGTTAAAGCAGCAGTTCCTGAAACTTTAAAAGGTGCAGTAATTTGAATCTCTGCATCTTTCACACCCGCTGTAATAAGTGCATTTGTGTACATAGCATCTGTTATCGAATTAATATTTTTTGAGCGTACAATAAGGCCAGATCCTGGCTTTGTGTATGTAATCATAGAAGAGGAAATTGCTCTCGTACCAATTTGTGCTTTTGGAACAATTCCTTCTAGAAATTTATGTTCTTCCGCATTAGACACAGTAATAATTGTAGCATCTTTTGGCGCTTTCATTTCTTTTAACAGATCTTGTTTTTGTTGTTCAGATAAGTTTTCTCCTAGTGTGACAATTGATTCTCCCTCAATGATGTCTGCAAATGAAGCTGTTGGCATCATAAATACCGTTACAGCTAATAGCAGAGCTAGTAATTTCGTTTTCACGAAAGATCGCTCCCTTTCTCTTTCTAAAATTTTCGGGCAACACAGTTATTATAGTATATATTTCTTATTTGTCACCTAGCTTTTTCCACATTTCAAAAAAGAAGTATGTAGATTGTCGGATTCTTTTTGTTTCTAGTCATGGATGTGGTAATATAGTGCTGAGATAGTTGAAAGGAGACATATACGTATGAAAACTTTAGGATACATATTAATGGAAAATGGTGAAAAAATCGAATTAGAATTTTTCCCAGAAGAGGCACCAAAAACAGTAGAAAACTTTAAAAAATTAGCAGAGCAAGGATTTTATGATGGTGTGACATTCCACCGCGTTATTCCTGGCTTCGTAAGCCAAGGTGGAGACCCAACAGGAACAGGAGCAGGTGGTCCAGGTTACTCTATTCCATGTGAAACTGATGGAAATCCTCATAGACATCTTGTTGGCTCACTTTCTATGGCACATGCTGGCCGTAACACAGGCGGTAGCCAATTCTTTGTTGTTCATGAGCCACAACCGCATTTAGATGGCGTACACACTGTATTCGGTAAAGCAACAAGCGGTATTGAAACAGTATTAAGCATGCGTCAAGGCGATGTAATGAAAGAAGTTAAAGTTTGGGAAGAATAAGTTACGAGAAAAAGAGAGCAATTGTGCTCTCTTTTTTTATTTCGTATAAACAGTAATTGGTATATATTTCGAAATATATGATGCAAATAGGACGGCTACTAACGTTAAAATATATTGTTCAGGAGAACACAATTTTAACAAAATACATAGAATGGAGTACCGATTATATGCTGCAATAAATGGATTTCTCTCAACATATTGTTTTTAATAGAACTATTTCGTTCAAATAAAATGTGATGAGCAGGGGGATTCTCCTTTTAGTTTCTATACAGTATTGTCTCTTTTCTGAGCGGTATAATAGAAAAAAATAGCGTGGAAACATATATTTGACTTTCTTCTTAACGCTTTGTATGATTATCAAGTTGTTTCAGCCTCTTCTCACTCTGTTAAAAATATTGTAGAATGAATGTGATATGAAAAGAGTGACTGAGGGGATAAATAGTTTGTAACTTTTGTAAGAAGGGATAAGGGTTATGTTAATTCGTTTTAAAAAAGTTATGAAAAAATTGCAATGGGGCTTCTTTCATTTATGCCAACTGAAAAAGATGTGAAAACATTACAATTGACAATGAAAGAGTATGAGGCGAAAGAGGATTGGCAATTGTATTTGTGGAAACAAAATGAAGATTTTGTTGGGATAATGGGGATTATAAAAAAAGAAGATCAGGTATTGGAAATTCAGCATTTGAGCGTGAATCCGTCTCACCGTCATATGGGTATTGGGACGAAGATGGTTCAAGAGCTTAAGAGTAAATTTCTTGAGTTTACAATTTGCGGAAATGAGCAAACAGCAAGTTTTTGCAAAAAGTGTAAAGAGCTTGAACAAAATATACATTCATGAAAGCAGGGATAAGTAGTTTATTATCTCTGCTTTCTTTTTTGTAGTTGTTCGTGTCGTTCAGAAATGACTTCTGTTCGATCACGCAATGTGTGCTTATTTATGATGTATTCACCAGGAATGACGTTCGCATCTTTCCAAGAGAGGTTTTGTTTCTTACATAACTGTATGCATTGTTTTTCTAACGATACGTCTAATAATGGTAAAAGTAACGGGGCGAAATTTTCCTTTTTGTGGATAGATTGTAATCTTTCATTTAATAAGAATGTAAGTTGTTTATGATCTATTCCGAATTGATGTAATTGCGCGCTGTTCTTTTCTAAAATTGTTATTGCGCTTTTTATCATCTTCTCTGCACCATTCCAATTGTATCGTCTATGATGGTATAAGGAAACAGCAATTTGAATGAGACCGACTAAGTAATTGTCACGTTCTCCTCTAGGCTTTAATTTCCAATACTCTTCAAGTATTTCATGACATTCAAAATAATCATAGTCTCCGTGAAAATGAATTAAAAATTGTATGTACTCGGTAGGATACATTTTTTTCGCTCCTGTCTAACGGTTATATGTACAGTGTATCATAGAAATATTAACAATAAGCGACTAGGGAAATATCCCTAGTCGCTTTATTGCTTCATATTAGCAGAAGCAAGCTGCTCCTACAATGATTAGTAAAATGAACAGTACAACAAGTAATGCGAATCCACCGCTAAAACCGCAATCAACGTGACCCATAGTTTTTTGACCTCCTACATTGTTCTTACTACATTGTTATCATATGAAGCGGTGGGCATTATGACATGGGCATAGGTCTATTTTTAATTAAATTTCTTAAAAAGGTTGGATAGAACATGAGTATGCTCTATACTTATGTTGTTATAGAAAAAATGTGGTGGGATGCTTTGTGCAGTATAATTTTAAAGTAGAGGCTTTTGAAGGGCCTTTAGATCTATTGTTACACTTAATACATCGTTACGAAATTGATATATATAATATTCCTGTAGCGGAAATTACAGAGCAATATCTATCTTATGTCCATACGATGAAAGAACTACAATTAGATGTTGCCAGTGAGTATTTAGTAATGGCTGCAACGTTATTACAAATTAAAAGTAAAATGTTGCTACCGAAACAAGAAGAAGATGTACCTGATAACGGTGATGACTTTATAGACGACCCTCGTCAAGAATTGATGGAGAGGTTAATTGAATATAAGAAATATAAGCAAGTTGCTACTGAGTTAAAAGAAAGAGAACAAGAAAGAGCACAGCTATATACACGTCCGCCAATTGATTTTACATCATTTCAACAAGAAGAGGAGACGAGCTTACCTCTTGATGTTACGTTATATGATATGTTAGCGGCATTTCAAAAGCTAATGCGCCGTAAAAAAGCAAAGACCCCCGTAACGACGCGAATTACTCGTCAAGAAATACCAATTGCACAGCGAATGACTGATATACTACAGCAGTTAGAAGTAAAAGGCGGTCGTCAAAGCTTTTATGATTTGTTTGCTGATGAAGAACGTGAAATAATGGTTGTAACATTTTTAGCGGTTCTTGAACTGATGAAAAATCAACAAATCATAATCGAGCAAGAACATAATTTTGATGAAATTTTCGTATCAAGCTCTAATAAATCCGTATAGAGCCAGCATGTGAAGGTGGGGTAGAAATATTTTATCTCATGTTAGGTTTTAATGTATCGTTTGGAACGAGAGAAGAAATATTGAACCGAACGCATTTACTGTGATTCGGTTTTTTTATGTGTATTTTTATAGGGAAATAGGAGGAAGGAGTTCGTAAAATGGATAGAAGAGAACAAAAAGCGATTATTGAAGGGCTTTTATTTGTTGCGGGTGACGAAGGTATTTATCCAGAACAAATAGCGAAAGTTCTTGAAATTGAAGTGGAAGAAGTAATAAACAGTATAGAGGAAATGCAGAAGGAATGTGAAGGATCGCATCGCGGTTTGCAAATTGTGCAATATGCAAAAGTATATCGTTTTGCAACAAAGAAAGAGCATGCTTCGTACTATCAAAAATTAATAGATACGCCAACAGCGGCTTCACTTTCTCAAGCAGCTCTTGAAACGTTGGCAATTGTTGCGTACCGTCAACCGATTACAAGGACAGAAATGGAAGAGATTCGAGGAGTGAAAACAGACAAGGCATTACAAACGTTAGTTTCGCACTTGCTTATAAAAGAAACGGGAAGAGCGGAAGGCCCAGGGCGTCCTATCTTATACGGAACTACGAAAGAGTTTTTGGACACGTTTGGATTAAAAACGTTAGATGATTTACCAGCCCTTTCTGAAGAAAATGAACAAATGAATGAAGCAGATTTATTCTTCGGTTCTTTACAGGAATTATCAAAATAAAAGCTTAGCATTTTGCTAAGCTTTTTTTGTATATCAATTACAGAGCGTGCCATACTAAATGAAAAAAGGAGACGAGTTATGAGAGGTGTACGGAATATTCTATTGTTGGTTTCTGTTTTATTATGTTTTTCGTTAAACAGCGCATCGGCTAAAAGATATATGATGTCTATTCATACTGCGTCTTCTATACATATGCAGCGGCAACATTTTGGTAAAATGAAAGTGAGTTTTTTAAAAGTTGGACAAGGTGATGCGACACTTATTACATTGCCAAATGGTCAAACGATGTTAATAGATGGGGGTCCTTATGAAGCGGGAGAGGTCATTATTCAAAAACTAATTGAAAAAAGAATTAATCATTTAGATGTAATTGTAAGTACTCATCCTGATATGGACCATATAGGAGGACTTATTCCAATTGTAGAGCAAATGCCAGTTTCCCTCGTATTAGATAGCGGAAAAACATATAGTTCATTTACTTATCATACGTATCGAAATAACATTAAAAAAAGGGGCATTCCTTTCATTCCAGTGAAGGAAGGACAATACATACCGCTAGATCCACATGTTTCTATACAAGTATTGAACAATGGAAAATCGAAAGATGAGAATAACGAGTCTTCAATTGTGTTAAAGATTCGATATGGTAAAGCGGACTTTTTATTAATGGGTGATGCTGATGTACGGACGGAAAATGAAATATTAGAGCAATTTGATGTACATGCAGATGTATTAAAGGTGGGGCATCATGGCTCATATACTTCAACGAGTGAAACGTTCTTGAAAAAAGTAGATCCACAATTCGCTATTCTTTCGTACGGGAGTAGAAATCCGTATGGGCATCCACACCAAAGTGTAGTGAAACGATTAAAACAGCACGGTATAATGCTATATGGAACAAACAAACGAACAGTAGAAATAGAAACAGATGGTGAACATATTGCAATGTGGTCGAGCGGCTTGATGCCATTACTTAAGTAACTAATTATATAAGAGGTTATTTTCCCTTTTTGGAAAAAAATGAATAACATATATTATAATTGAGAGAGAAACAATTAATTTCCTTTTTTGCTGAACAAAGAGGAAATTTCATTAGAATGTATAGACAACTACTCGTGTGTATATTAAGATGGAATTAGGCGAATAAGGTAATAATAACAAGTAGGTATTTCATGGGAAAGGGTCGATGAAAATGAAAACGCAAGTTGTCATCAATGCCAAAATTTATACAGGTCAAGAAGTAGTGGAAAACGGATTTATTCGTTACGCAGAAACAATTAAAGAAATTGGTTTGATGGCTCAATATGTATCACAAGAAAATGAAACTGTTTTAGATGCGGCAGGGAAGATTGTGATTCCAGGTATGATTGATGTTCATATTCATGGTGGATACGATATTGATGCGATGGATGCAAATAGCGATGGATTAGTAACTCTTGGTAAAGAAATGTTAAAAGAAGGAGTTACAACTTACTTCCCAACAACGATGACACAAGCTCCAGAAGCGATTGAAGCAGCGTTAACTGCTGCCAAGGAAGCGAAAGATAAGGGAGCACATTTCGAATATATTCACTTAGAAGGACCATATGTTTCAAAAAAACGTGCGGGTGCACAACCACTTGAACATATTGTTCCTGCAAGTATCGAGCAATTTAAACAATGGCAGGAAGCAAGCGGTAATCTAATTAAATTAGTAACATATGCGCCGGAAGAAGAAGGTGCGTTAGAGTTTGAACAGTATCTTGCTGAAACTGGCGTTGTTGGCACAATGGGACATACAGATGCGATTGATGCACAACTGAAAAATAGAAAAATTACACATGCAACACATTTATACAATCAAATGCGTGGATTACATCACCGTGAACCAGGAGTTGTTGGTCATGTGTTATTAAATCCAGATGTAATGGTTGAAGTAATTACAGATGGTATTCATATTCACCCTGATATGGTGAAATTAGCATATAAATTAAAAGGACCAAAAAAAGTAAGTGTCATTACTGATGCAATGCGTGCAAAAGGTCTTGAAGATGGATTATATGAGCTTGGCGGACAGCCAGTACATGTAAAAGATGGTAGTGCCCGATTAGAAGATGGAACGTTAGCTGGTAGTATTTTGAAAATGGATCAAGCTTTCCGAAATGTAATTGAATTTACAGGATGTTCAATCGAGGATGCAGTACTCATGACATCGGTTAACCAAGCAAAAGAGTTTGGATTAAATAATAAAGGTGCGTTAGCGGTAGGTAAAGATGCAGACTTTGTTGTTATGACTGAAGAATTACATGTATATGATACGGTGCGTTTAGGAATTCATATGAAGGAAGGGAAGTAATTAAATGAATATTCTTGTTGTAAAAACCCCAGAAGAATTAGCAGAAGCAGGTTATAAGTTAATTGAAGAGGTTGTAAAATCAAAAGAAAATCCAACATTAGGAATGGCTACAGGAAGCTCTCCATTAGGTATTTATGCAGAAATGCGAAAAAATAAACTTGATACAAGTCATGCAACCACTGTAAACTTAGATGAGTACGTAAATTTACCACATGAAGATAAAAACAGCTATCACTATTTCATGCAAGAACAGTTGTTTGATCATCTTCCATTTAAACAAACTTATGTACCAAACGGGATGGCAAGTGATTTAGAGGAAGAGTGCAAGCGTTATGAAGGCATTCTAACAGCTAACCCAGTTGACTTACAGATTCTTGGAATCGGTGAAAACGGTCACATCGGATTTAATGAGCCAGGAACACCATTTAATTCTCCAACTAACATTGTGGAATTAACAGAATCTACACGCCAAGCAAATCTTCGCTTCTTTGAAAATGAAGAAGATGTGCCGACTCATGCGATTACAATGGGAATTGGAAGCATTATGAAAGCGAAACAAATTCTACTTGTTGCTATGGGATCTAAAAAGGCAGAAGCTATTAAAGAATTATTGCAAGGTGAATATAGTGAGGCGTGTCCTGCTACAGTTTTACAACGTCATCCGAATGTAACCGTAATCGCAGATCCAGAAGCTCTATCTTTATGCAGTGAGGCGATTGCTGATGAACATCGACAAGTATTCACCATTTCCGATCTATTATCAGATTCAAGAGTGGGTGAAACAGCTAATTGAGGACGGCGAATGGAAGCCGGGAGATAAAATTCCATCTGAGAATGAACTTTGTGATAAGTTCGAAGTGAGTCGTATGACAATCAGACAGGCAATTAATAACTTAGTGGAACAAGGGTATTTATACCGGAAGCGTGGAATTGGAACGTTCGTCCAACTTCCGAAAGTGGAGCAAAAGTTGCAAGGGATGACGGGATTCACAGAAGATATGATTTCTCGTGGTATGAAACCGAGCAGCCAGTTATTAAGTTTCCGCCTAGTTCCAGCTACTGCTAAAATAGCAGACCGGCTAAGAATACAAGAGGGAGAATCGGTTTATGAGGTGAGGCGTACTCGCTTAGCTGATGACGAACCGATTGCATTTGAGACGACATATTTGTCGCCAACTCTTGTGAAAGATATTAACGAAGAAATATTGCAACAATCTTTATATGAACATTTAGAGAAAAAACTGGGCTTTAAGCTAGTTCGCGCTACTCAGTCAATTGAGGCTTCAATTGCAACGGATAACGAAGCTGAACATCTGCATATTCCTAAAAAGGCGCCTGTACTTGTAATGCGTCAATGGTCTTATTCAGAAGGTGAGTTACCGTTAGAGTATGTGAAATGTATTTATCGTGGTGACCGTTATAAGTTTATTACGAACATCGCACGTAACAAGTAATATATTTCAGTTTGTGAAGTACAGTGAACTTTGATGTTTTCAACGTGTAAAGAAATAAAAATACGACTCATCCTTATAAGGAGCGAGTCGTATTTTTATTATGAGCAATCACGTGGTTAACAGCATCCTTGACTGTATCTACTACATAGTGAGCATGCTTTTTTACTGCCTCATCTGCTTGAGACATAGCAAAACTGTGAGGGGTTAAAGAAAACATTGGAATATCATTATAAGAATCCCCTATACAAGCAACTTCCTCTGGTTGTATTTGAAATTCTTTTAATAAAATAGAAATAGCAGAACCTTTACTAATATTTGGTGGCATCACATCTAAACATTGTTCTGCTGAAATGAAAGTGCTAACTTTTCCATTGAATTTTTCGTCAATCTTTTCCTGAAGAACTTGTAAATCCTCTTTCGTTCCACCGACAGAAATTTTATTTGGATAAATGGTATCATCAATTTTTTGTAATAAATTTGGTTCTTCAATAGAAGTCATTGTTATTTGTTTTTCTAATTCATGTATAAAAGGTGTCTTCTCTTCAATGTAGTAATTATGTTCATCGCTTACATAACGGAAGTAAGGATCTTCTTTTGTCATCGCTAATAAATCAGGTAAAATACTAGAGTCGAATGTAGCGGATAGTAGTTGTTTATTATCGTTTGTATACACAAATACACCATTCACACTAATGCGGTGGAAATTTGTATTAACTGCTTTCATCAAATCTGCAATTTCATTATCAAGTCTTCCTGAAGCGAAACAAAGAATTACATTTTGTTCAGCTAAACTGCGTAGAGCCATAACATCCTGTTCGTCGATAAGACCTCCGTGTTGCATCATTGTACCATCGATATCACTTACAAACATTTTAATCATGTTGCTATCTCCTTTCTATGTACAGTTGCTCTTACATTATACGCATCATATATAAACATGTCTAAAAAAATGAATTTTTATTAAATGGTAGATGTTTTACATTGACGACAAAGAAGAATATTCTGTAACATAAAAGCAGGCTATTTAAGTACGAGGGTGGTGTTATATGAGTAATTATCTAGAAATTAAAAAAGTTTTAAATAATAATGTTATCATTGCTAGCCATCCTGAACACGAGGAAGTAGTAGTGATCGGTAAAGGAATTGGATTTGGGAAAAAGGCTGAAGATGTGTTGGAGCAAGAACAAATTGAGAAAATGTTTGTTTTAAAAAATGAACGTGATCGAGAACAATACAAACTTTTAGTACCACATGTGAGTGAAAAGCTAATTGAATTGATGAATGATATTATGTTATATATTCAAGAAAAAGCGGAATCTCCATTAAATGAACATATTCATATCGCTTTAACAGATCATATTTCTTTTGCAATTAAAAGGCTGAAACAAGGACTTACAATAGATAATCCTTTTTTAGTTGAAACGAAAATGCTATATCCAGAGGAATATGAAATTGCTGAAGGCGTTGTGCAACTTTTAAATTCTCGTTTGCAAATTACATTGCCAGAAGGGGAAGTTGGCTTTATTGCACTTCACATTTACAGCTCGCTTACAAACTCTGATTTATCTTCTGTTAATCAAAATTCCCGTCTTATTGCACAACTTGTGTCTTTAATTGAGACAAGCCTACAAATTACATTAGACCAAGAAAGCATTCATTATTTACGCCTTATTCGCCATTTACAATATGCTATTGAGCGGGTGAAAAAAGGAGAAAAAATAGAAGAAGCACAGAGTTTTGCTGATTTATTAAAGTTGGAATATCCAGTTTGTTATAATTTGGCGTGGAAACTAGTCAAAGTAATGCAGAAAGAATTGCAACTTCCTGTATATGAAGCGGAGAGTATTTATTTAACGATGCATTTACAACGATTAGTGAAAGCAGAACATGTGTAAAAAGACATATATTTTTGTCTAAAATGAAAACGTTAAAAAAAATGATTGAATCGCTTACAATAGTTATGTATAATAACTATTGCAAAGTTATACAAAATTCGACAAACACATTAAGGTAAGTAACGAAAACGTTTGCCTTAATTATAGTGAACTTATACGTAATCCTATTTTTGACACGTGTTACTGATTCGATCAGGCATGAGTGGAGAAAAGTTGGGAATGTAAGCTAAATAAAGGGACATACTACCCTTTGTATAGCTATCGTTCTATCTTTTGTTTCCTCATGCCTTTTTGGCGTTTGTCGAAAAGTATCAATATAGATAAGAGAGGAAGGGTTTCCATGTTTAAGAAGATCTTTGGTGTTCTTCAAAAAGTCGGAAAAGCGCTTATGCTTCCAGTAGCGATTTTACCGGCAGCAGGTATTTTACTTGGATTTGGTAATGCATTTCAAAATCCACAGTTAACAAATGTTATTCCTGCTTTAAAAGCAGATTGGTTCGTAATGGTTGCAAAAATTATGGAACAATCGGGTGATATTATTTTTGCTAACCTTGCATTATTATTCGCAGTTGGGGTAGCAATTGGTTTAGCTGGTGGAGATGGAGTAGCTGGTTTAGCAGCATTCGTCGGCTACTTAATTATGAACAAAACGATGAGTGTGTTCTTAGAAGTAGATAAGCTAGTGAAAGTAACAAGTTCTGGAACAGATCCAGTGAAAATTGGATTTGCAGATCCAGCATATGCAAACGTATTAGGAATTCCAACGCTACAAACAGGAGTATTTGGTGGTATTATCGTCGGGATAGTAGCTGCATATTGCTATAATAAATACTTCAACATTGAATTACCATCATACTTAGGTTTCTTTGCAGGTAAGCGTTTCGTACCGATCGCAACTGCAACATTCTCTTTAGTAGTAGGTATTATCATGTGCTTCGTTTGGCCATACATTCAAGGTGGCTTAAATACGTTCTCACATCAAATGATTGATGCAAATAGAACGTTAGCAGCATTTATATTCGGTTTAATCGAACGTTCATTAATTCCATTTGGACTACATCACATTTTCTATTCACCGTTCTGGTTCGAATTCGGTCAGTATACAAATGCAGCTGGCGAATTAATCCGTGGTGACCAAAAAATCTTTATGGCACAGTTAAAAGATGGTGTAGAATTAACAGCAGGTACATTTACAACTGGTAAGTATCCGTTCATGATGTTCGGTCTTCCAGCTGCTGCTTTAGCAATGTACCATGAAGCACGTCCAGAAAATAAAAAATTAGCAGCTGGTATTTTAGGATCTGCTGCATTAACATCTTTCTTAACAGGTATTACAGAACCACTTGAATTTTCATTCTTATTCGTAGCACCAGTATTATTCGGAATTCACGCAGTATTCGCTGGTCTATCATTTATGACAATGCAAATTTTAGGTGTTAAAATTGGTATGACATTCTCTGGTGGTTTAATCGACTTTATCTTATTCGGTGTACTACCAGGCCGTACAGCATGGTGGTGGGTAATTATTGTTGGTCTTGTACTAGCAGTTATTTATTACTTCGGATTCCGCTTTGCAATCCGTAAATGGGATTTAAAAACACCTGGTCGTGAAGTAGCAAATGCGAATGACGGTGCAGGAAAAACAGAAGCAGGTGAACTTCCACGTGAAGTATTAGTAGCACTTGGTGGTAAAGAAAATATCGCTTCTTTAGATGCTTGTATTACTCGTTTACGTGTACAAGTTAACGAACAAAAGAATGTAAATAAAGACCGCTTAAAAGAGCTTGGAGCAGCTGGTGTACTTGAAGTTGGAAATAACATTCAAGCTATTTTTGGACCGAAATCTGACACATTAAAATCACAAATTCATGATATTATGTCAGGTCGTACACCTCATGTTGAAAAAGAAGAGCCTGTAAAAGTGGAAGAAACTCCTCAACAAGTTGATGAAAATGAAACAATCGTTTCACCAATTGAAGGGAAAATCTTACCGATTACAGAAGTACCTGACCAAGTATTCTCAGGGAAAATGATGGGAGATGGATTTGCGATTGAGCCAACAGAAGGAACAGTAGTTTCTCCAGTTAATGGTGAGATTGTAAATGTATTCCCTACAAAACATGCGATTGGTATTCAGTCTGAAGGTGGAAAAGAAATTTTAATCCACTTTGGTATTGATACTGTAAAATTAAATGGTGAAGGCTTTGAAGCGCTTGTAGCACAAGGTGATAAAGTGAAGCAAGGACAACCATTATTAAAAGTAGACCTTGCATTTGTAAAAGAAAATGCACCATCTATTATTACACCAATCGTCTTTACGAATTTACAACAAGGGCAACAAGTCGAATTGAAAAAAGATGGAAATGTTAAAAAGGGCGAAAACGCTATTATTGACATTCAATAGGAATTTGACGCAAAATGTTTATAATTATAATAGGCGATGTGGTTGACCGAACATCGCCTATTATATACAATAGATGATGTAGTACTCACGTCTATACAACTAAAAAAATACGTAATTTAAAGGAGATAAATTATCATGGAAAAAATCTTTAAAGTAACTAGCGATTCAGGAATTCATGCTCGTCCAGCAACTCTACTTGTAAACACTGCAAGCAAATTTGGTTCTGACATTAACTTAGAGTATAACGGAAAAAACGTTAACTTAAAATCAATCATGGGTGTTATGTCTTTAGGAATTCAACAAGGCGCGGAAATTAAGATCACTGCAAATGGTGATGATGCAGCTCAAGCACTAGCAGCTATCGAAGAAACTATGAAAAACGAAGGATTAGGAGAATAATGACTCTTAATATCCAAGGGATCGCTGCATCAAGTGGGATTGCTATTGCAAAGGCTTTCAGACTTGAGAATCCTGAATTTAACATTGAAAAGAAATCAATTACGAACGAAGCTGCTGAAATTGCACGCTTAGACGCTGCGCTTGAGAAAGCAAAATCTGAACTAGAAGCTATTAAGGACCACGCTTTTGCTGAGCTAGGTGCTGATAAAGCTGCTATCTTTGAAGCACATTTATTAGTATTAAATGATCCGGAATTAGTAAATCCAGTAAAAGATAAAGTAAATAGCGAAAAAGTAAATGCTGAATTTGCAATGGATGAAGTTGCATCAATGTTTATTTCTATGTTTGAAAACATGGATAACGAATATATGAAAGAACGTGCTGCGGATATTCGCGACGTAACAAAACGCGTTCTTGCACATTTACTAGGAATTAACTTCTCAAATCCTGGTACAATTTCTGAAGAAGTAATCATTATTGCTGAAGATTTAACACCATCTGATACAGCTCAGTTAAACCGTAAGTATGCAAAAGGTTTCACAACTGATATCGGTGGACGTACATCTCACTCTGCAATTATGGCTCGTTCTATGGAAATTCCAGCTGTTGTTGGTACGAAAGTTGTTATGGAGAAAATCCAAAACGGCGATATCGTAATCATTGACGGTTTAGATGGAGAAGTAATTGTAAATCCATCAGAAGAAACTCTTCGTTCGTTTGAAGAAAAGAAAGCGAAATTTGAAGAGCAAAAAGCTGTATGGGCAAAATTAAAAGACCAAGCTACTGTAACAAGCGATGGACATCACGTTGAGCTTGTTGCTAATATCGGAACACCAAATGATGTACAAGGTATTATCGATAATGGCGGAGAAGGCGTTGGTTTATACCGTACAGAATTCTTATACATGGGCCGTGACAATCTTCCAACAGAAGAAGAGCAGTTCGATGCGTATAAAGCAGTTCTTGAAGGTGTAAAAGAAGGTCAACCTGTCGTTGTTCGTACACTTGACATCGGTGGAGATAAAGAGCTTCCATACTTACATTTACCAAAAGAAATGAACCCATTCTTAGGATACCGTGCAATTCGCTTATGTCTTGATGAGCAAGATGTGTTCCGTACACAACTTCGTGCATTACTTCGTGCTAGCGTATACGGTAACTTAAAAATTATGTTCCCAATGATTGCAACTCTTGATGAGTTCCGTCAAGCGAAAGCGATCTTATTAGAAGAGAAAGCAAAACTTGTAGAAGCGGGTACAACTGTTTCTGATTCTATTGAAGTTGGTATGATGGTTGAAATTCCAGCTTCAGCAGTATTAGCAGATCAATTCGCAAAAGAAGTTGATTTCTTCTCTATCGGAACAAACGACTTAATCCAATACACAATGGCTGCGGACCGTATGAACGAACAAGTAGCTTACTTATACCAACCATATAACCCATCTATTTTACGTCTTGTAAAAATGGTTATCGACGCTGCTCATAAAGAGGACAAATGGGCTGGTATGTGTGGTGAGATGGCGGGAGATTCACTTGCTATCCCGTTATTATTAGGATTAGGCTTAGATGAGTTCAGTATGAGTGCAACATCTATCCTTCCTGCAAGAACACAACTAAGCAAGTTGTCAAAAGCAGAAATGGAAACATTAGCAGAAAAAGCATTAACAATGTCAACTGCTGAAGAAGTTGTTGAATTAGTTAAAAGCATATAATAGTAAAAAAACCTGAGACGATTCGAAATCGATCTCAGGTTTTTTCTATGAGAAAAGTAAATCTTATTTTGCGGCTATTAAGGATAAAGAACAGAATTAGATAGCGATTGCAACGATATCAGTTGGGCATACACGTAAAATGCCAGTAAAAGTATTTTGATTTTGATTGTTCTTATCGTCTTTATTATTATTATTATTATTATCTTTGTCGTTATTATTACGAGCTAAAGCAGAGAAAAGAGCAACACCGTTAGCGAAACCTTCAAAAATTAAATTACGGAATGATCCATCGCCTCTAATGCTTAAAAGAGAAATTTCTGTTCCAACTGAGATGTTAGCAAGTACGTGACATACAGCAGGTCGTTGTGGTCTAACTTCTTCTCTCTCTTTCTCGCGATGATCGCGATGGTCACACTCTCTTTCACGATGATGACATTCTCTAAAGTTATCACAGCATCCAAATGATCCAAACATAATCCTCATCACCCCCTTCACACTTATAATCTATGTAAGTTCGGTAGTCGGTGACTGGACAGATAATGAAAATTTTTCTAGGGGATTTTCTCATTTTAAATGACTAGATGGGTATTTAGTATGGAATGATGTTTAAAATAGGGGGAATATCACAAAAAAATGTAAAGACCACCGAAATGAAATAAATTAGGTAGCCTTTACACTTTTTTGCTTTTATATAAAACGATGATATATACAGGAAGAGCTAGGAGTAGTGGTGCAATGGATCGTGCAGTATGT
This sequence comes from Bacillus sp. CDB3, assembly GCF_002081505.1. Taxonomy (NCBI): domain Bacteria; kingdom Bacillati; phylum Bacillota; class Bacilli; order Caryophanales; family Bacillaceae; genus Bacillus; species Bacillus sp. CDB3. Next base: position 102,213 of record NZ_ALBR01000012.1, read on the forward strand.
TTTTCTGCTTCTAATTGGAACACTTCTTCTTTTGGGAATTGTAACACTGATATGTTTGCAGCATCGCCAATAAAATATAGCAGTAGTACAGTTACTATGTAACTTAAAAGTGCGATAAAGCTTCCGTATGAACTCAATGAAAATCCCTCTCTTGTTATCTATTTGTTATCATTGTATCACAATTGTAACAAAAACACACGGTTATCTTTCGGTGGTTTAACAAATTTCGACACAAAACGCCATATTTGTTTATGGGGATAGCATGAAAATTACGATTTCTCTACGTATAGATGTCGAATAATACATTGTAATATTACGGATGTGTAACAGAATATAAAAAAACGAAGGTAATGAAATTACCTTCGTTTTTTTCAGGCTGTGGAGAAAGTCTTCTCCACAGCCTGTTTTTGTGTCTGAACCTCTTTTTATGTGTCAACACTGATAAAAAAGAGGAAAAGGAGAGATTTCTTATGATGGGTGCTTTAAAAAATCATCGCGATGAACGTGTATCTGTTTCTGTAGAAGAGTTAGTTCCACAAGATCATTTCCTTCGTGCGATTGAAGCGACAATTCGTTTTGATTTTATTGAGGAGAAGTTACGCCCTTATTACTGTGAAAACAATGGACGTCCGTCAATCCATCCTATCGTTTTATTCAAAATGATGTTTATTGGATATTTTTATGGTATTCGTTCTGAGCGTCAATTGGAAAAGGAGATTAAAACGAATATCGCCTACCGTTGGTTTTTAGGGTTTTCTCTATCAGATACTATTCCAGATCATTCTACAATCAGTTGGAATCGCCGTACCCGTTTTATTCATACAAATATTTTCGAAGAAATTTTTGATGAGATTGTGAGGCAAGCGACGGAGAACCGGATGGTGGGAGGACGTGCACTGATGACAGATTCTACACATATTAAGGCCAATGCTAATAAAAATAAATTTGTACATAAATATAAAAAAGAAAAGGCAAAGTTTTATATAGATGAACTAGAAGCTGCGGTAATCGAAGATCGTGAGGTACACGGAAAAAAGAATTAAAACCTAGAAAGGAAAGTGATACCCCTACTAAAAAAACTCGTATAAGCACTACGGATCCAGATAGTGGATTTTTAATGAGAGATGGAAAACCGAACGGTTTTCATTTCTTAGATCATCGTACAACTGATGCGAAGTACAATATCATTACAGATACCTATATAACGGCTGGAAATATGGCAGATTCCGAGCCGTATTTAGCACGTCTACAAGCTCAAATTAATAAATTCGGATTTAAGGTGGAAGCTGTAGCTCTTGATGCAGGCTATTTTACAGGTTATATCTGTAAGAAATTATCAGAAAGAAATATATTTATGGTGATGGGGTATCGCCGATTTGGAAAGCGAAATAAAGAAGTACCGAAAAGCCAATTTAAATATGTAGAAGAAATGAATGCATTTGCTTGTCCGATGGGATGTATTTTAGAGTATGCGACAACGGATCGCGAAGGATATCGTCAATATAAATCGAATCCAGAAGACTGCGCTGTTTGTCCGCTACGTGAGGTGTGCTTTTCAAAGAAACAGAAACAAAAAGTTATCACTCATCATGTATGGGAGAAATATAAAGATATCGCTAGAAAAAACAAGCTAACAGTTACAGGGAAAAAGTTGTATAAAGTACGCTGTTCAACTATAGAGCGAAGCTTTGCGGACGCCAAAGAACTCCATGGCTATCGATATGCTCGGTTTCGGGGGCTGAAGTCTGTCCAAATGCAGGCTTATCTCACCTCAGCTTGTCAAAATATGAAAAAAATAGCCCTCCATCTGACCAAAAAGGGTCTGGTGGAGGGCTATTTTTCTAAATTCTATTATTTTATGTTGTTTTCATTTGCTAAAATCAAAAAGATTTCAGAGTGTTGGGAACCCTAAAGGGTTTCCCAACACTCTGAAAAAAACGAAGGTAATGAAATTACCTTCGTTTTTTTATTATTTCGCCCATTCACTCACTTGTTCTACGCTCATGCGCGGTGCAGGGTGACCTTTTAAAGTGGATTCACCAATTGTAATAAGCATAATTGGTACGTAACGAGATGAAACATTAAATTCTTCCATTAGTGCTTGTGGGTTGAAGCCACCAATAGCGCAAGTATCCCAACCAGTTGCTTTAGCAGCAAGCATAAGTTGCATTGCTGCTAAAGCAGCATTTGAAAAGGCAGCATCTCGTGGGTATTGCTCACGAGTATATGCAGATTCAATGTTTTTAGCTAAGCGCTCTTTTGCTTCTTCTTTCATAAATCCTTGTTCAACAATTGGACCGTAAACAGGTTCAACATTTTTATATGCTTCTAAATCACCTAAAATAGCGACTACGGCAGAAGCATCAAGAATTTGTTGTTGGTTATAAGCAATTGGATGTAATCGTTTTTGTACGTTTTCGCCTTGGAAAACAAGGAATTTCCAGTGTTGCAAGTTCCAAGCAGAAGGTGCTTGTGCAGCGGCTTTTAAAATTTCATGTAATTCTGTAGATGAAATTTCTTTTTCAGGGTTGAATGCACGTGTAGATGTGCGTTCATATAAAACGTTAAAAAAGTCATTGTTTGTCATTATATATCCTCCAAATTACATATCAACTTAATATAAAATAAATGTAATATATTCTACTTACATTTTGTAAGTTATTGAATTTAAGAATATAATAACTTTATTTTAATTGTCAAGTTTTAAGTAACGAGATGGGGCATTCATACAAACGATACAATTCCTATAATCATAAACTAAAAAAGGAATTTCCAGAGTAGATAAGCGAAGATAACATTCTCAATTAGCTTGTTAATATGCATTCCTCACTAATCGGATTTTTTTGAGAACTATTTTTTATAAAATGATTGCGAGGAATTCAGTAGAACAAGATATATGAAGTGAGTGAAGACTAGTGATGAACATACTACATTTTTTATTAGAGAATACTGTTTTCCAAAATGTATTACAAGATCTTCAGTTGAATGTCCTTTATATAGAAGATGGATGTACACATCAACAAACGATAGAAAACGTCCATCCAAAATGTATGTTTATAGCAAATAGTTTTGAAGAAGGAGAAATGTTGTTTCATAGAACTAGACCGCATATTGTAATTATGTATGTAACAGATTTTGCTCAAATAAAATATATAAAGAATATATATAATTCACAGAGCACATTCATTATCATTTGGGATCAACAGATAAACAATGAGTTTGCAGATTTACTACTGTTAGGAATACGTAATATTGTTATAGCACCAGTAACCCCACAAGTAGTACTGGAGGAAGTGAATAAGAGTTTATATCAGCTTTCTTTAGTGCGACAAGTAAGTTTACAACAGGAATTACTTCAAACGATGTTTGATTTTCAAAATGATTTATTATTTATAGTAGAAGATGATGAGATTGTTGATTGTAATACAAATTTTTTAGAGTTTTTCGGATATGATAATTTATTTACCTATCGTGAACAACATTTAGTGTTTGCAGAACATCTTATAAGAGAGACCGGATATTATTCGACGACTCACGATGTAACATGGCTGGATGATACTTTATCAAATGGAAGAAGAATTAAGATGCACAATTATGAAGGGGAAGCTTCTATCTTTTTATTACGTGCGACACCATTACCAGAAGACTTATCGCGATTTATAGTAAAATGCACAGAGATTACAGAATTAGATGAAATCTATCAAGAGCAAGAAAGACTGGCTATGATAGATTCATTGACAGAAATATATAATCGTTTGAAATTCCAACAAATATTGGAGACAGAGTGGGAGAATGTAATACGTAATGATAAAAAAATAGCACTTATTTTGTTTGATATAGATAACTTTAAATCAGTAAATGACACACATGGTCATGATTTTGGCGATTTAGCATTAGTACAACTTGCAGATCTTATGAAATCTAAAGTTGAACATCAACATATATTTGCAAGGTGGGGAGGAGAAGAATTTATAATATTAGTGACAGATACGGTAGAAAAAGAAGCGTTTCAAGTTGCGGAATCGTTACGATTTTTCATTGAAACAAAGCAATTCTCTGGAATTTCGAAATTAACAGCGAGTTTTGGAGTTGCGTTATATGAGCAAGGAATTACTAAAGAGGAATTAATGCAAAGAGCGGATATTGCATTATATGAAGCAAAAAAAAATGGGAAAAAATCAAGTATGTATATATAGAAAGGAAAAAATGTGATTTTTCGCAACAAATTGTTGCGATTTTTTTTATTGCCTGATAATAGAATGTGGGGGACCATTCTTCACGAAGTAATTATGGAGGAACAATATGAAAAAAAAAATAATGATTATGGCTTCATTGTCTGCTGTAGTTTGCGGCGGAGTATACTATTTTCTCTATAGTCCCGATCTAAAGGAACAAGTAGTATTAACAACAAAGGTAACTCCCGCTATTGAGTCAGAGGTACAGGATAATATAGAAGAAGTACAAAAAATCGATTATGCTAGTATATCTCAAAAGTTAGATCAATATTTAGTAGGAAAGCAATTTAATGGGACAGTTTTGGTGACAGATAAAGAGCATGTTATATTGAATAAAGGATATGGATATGCTGATGTTCAAAATAAAATAGAAAATACGCCTCAAACAAAATATCGTATCGGTTCTATTACGAAAACAGTTGTTGCTACATCCGTTTTACAGTTACAAGAACAAGGGAAGTTAAATATCCAAGATAATGTAAATAAATACATTCCTTCATTTCCAGCAGATAAAAATATTACGTTATATCACTTGTTAACGCATACATCTGGTTTACCGGAAAATGGGAAAGGAAAGGTTAATGTAGCTTCACGTATCAATTTAATAAATTGGATTGGAAGTCAAAAGTTAGATTTTCCACCAGGAACAGGTTGGAAGTATACGGATTATAATTATATGGTACTTGCTTATATTATAGAAAACATAACGAAAAAGCCTTTAGGAGATTATATAAAAGAAAATATATTTACAAAGGCAGAGATGCATGAATCAGGTATGGGAAATATGGTGCCTGGAGATAAAAACTTCACGAAGGGTTATGTGAAGAAAGATCAAGAACTTGTACCAGCGCAAAAATTAGGGATGGACTGGTTATATGGCTCTGGTGAGATGTATACGACAGTAGGAGATATGAAGAAATTAGATGAAGCGATTATAAATGGAAAGCTTCTTTCTGAACAAAGTATACAAGCGATGTTTACACCTTCAGCAGAACGGAAGTATGCATTTAGTTTTTATATATATCCGGACTATTTTCATAATCATGGTGTATTATCTGGTTGGAACACTTTCAATAATTTTAATAAAGAAAAAGGAACTTTTGTTATTTTATTTTCAAATGTGAAAAATAGTATGGATGATGATTTTAATAAAGAGTTCCGAAAGATGGTAAATGATTTATTAGAACAAAGGGGATGAGAAAATGGAACGTAAAACTTTATCAATAGGTTTCATCGGTATAGGTGTAATGGGAAAAAGTATGGTACATCATTTAATGCAAGGCGGTCATAAAGTATATGTATATAATAGAACGAAAGCGAAGGCAGCTTCTTTAGTGCAAGATGGTGCCAATTGGTGCGATACACCGAAAGCGTTAGTAAAGCAAGTTGATGTTGTTATGACAATGGTTGGTTATCCTCATGATGTAGAAGAAGTGTATTTTGGGATAGATGGAATTTTAGAACATGCGAATGAGGGTACGATAGCAATTGACTTTACAACATCTACACCGACATTGGCAAAACGTATCCATGAGTTTGCGAAGAGTAAGAATATATATACACTAGATGCACCAGTATCTGGAGGAGATGTTGGTGCTAAAGAAGCTAGACTAGCAATTATGGTTGGTGGAGAGAAAGAAATATATGATAGTTGTTTACCGCTATTTGAAAAACTAGGAACAAATATTCAGTTGCAAGGTCCTGCTGGCAGTGGACAACATACAAAGATGTGCAATCAAATTGCAATTGCTTCTAACATGATAGGTGTATGTGAAGCGGTGGCATATGCGAAAAAGGCTGGGCTTAATGCAGATAAAGTATTAGAGAGTATTTCGACAGGCGCAGCAGGCAGCTGGTCATTAAGTAATTTAGCTCCTCGAATGTTAAAGGAAGATTTTGAACCTGGTTTTTATGTGAAGCATTTTATGAAAGATATGAAGATTGCTTTAGATGAAGCTGAAAAATTACAATTACCAGTACCTGGTTTAACTTTGGCGAAGGAATTGTATGAGGAACTAATCGCAGATGGAGAAGAGAATAGCGGAACACAAGTATTATACAAAAAATACATAAAGGGGTAAATGAGATGGATCTCCAAAAATTTGACGAGATAATTGATGCTGTGCAGCAATCAACTTGTGTACAGATTAATGATAAGCAAAAAGAAGCTTTTAAACAAAAATACGATTTTGAGCCAAGTTTCGAATATGGACGAGATGAGAAAGGGCATTATGTTATCCGAACTTCAAAAAAGATGTTAGAGGAAATGGAGTTTTATTTGGCATTGAAATATGATCGAGATGGAATTGCCCTTTATATGCATGCTGAGATTGAAGGGACATGTCACGTATCCGTTAGCTATAGTGAAGATGCACTTCATTTGCAAGAATTGTTTCAATTTCTAGAAGAAAATAAATAAAAAGTCCTCATTTGAGGACTTTTTATTTATTTAGGCAGGCATAATATTTAAGTTGGATAATTTATAGGCTGGAAGCGCGGCGGCATCGTTCAATTGGGAATGGAATAACTTGTGCAATGTGATTAGGACCAAACTGTTTCGCGCGAGCATGGCGTACTATATAAAATGCGCACAGGATAGCAACAGGAATAGCACCGTACAAACCGAAAAATAAAGCGCTTACACAAGATGCAACAAAACCTAAAACACCAACTTCTAATTCTTCCATAATAGCTCCTAAAATGACAGGAATAGCTCCACATGAAACTCCTAGTATAAGTGCGATAAGTAAACTCATGATTATCCCCCTCTGCTTGCAATATTCTTTTCCTTCTTATTAGTTGTAGTATATCATACACAAAACAGAATTTTCAGAAAAAATTAAAAAAAGTTCAATAAATGTTCAAAAAGTGTTCCGAAATGTACTTGATAAAGTGGAAGTGTGATTTGAGATATTTGATTTGAACAAACGAAAGGGACAAATTATTTTAGTGAATAAAAAATCAGGCTTACTTCAATGTTATGAAATAAGCCTGTTCCATAGGAGGATGTATATATGTAGAGTGAATAAAAGATTGGAAAAGGGGTTCCAATCTTTTATTCAACTAGCTACCTTAATAAATTGGAACCCAACCTTCTGTTGTAACAAAAATACGAATAGCTACAACTTGGCGATCATCTTGTAAGGTAAAATAATGTCTTGCATTTTCAGGTACAGATATAAGATCACCAGGTTCAAGTTCAACGTCAAAGAATCGACCATCTTTTCCTTCAATAGCGAAGATGCCATGACCGCTGACAATAAAGCGAACTTCATCGTCAGTATGATGGTGTTCTTTTTGGAAATTAATTAATAATTCGTCAAGGTTAGGTGTGCTATTTGAAAGTGAAATTACATCATGTGCTTTATAACCTCGGCGCGCTGAAACATCAGCGATTTCTTTTGAAAACACAGCTAATATTTCAGCCTTGTTTTCATCTGTTAACGAATAATTTTTATTTAAATGAGTAGGAAGCTTAGAGATGTTCCATTTCTCATATAAAACGCCTTCCTCTTGTAGAAATTTAGATACTTCCACTTCATTTTCGATACGAGTATTTACTTCATGAATACGAATTTGCGCCATTAGAAACGCCTCCTTGAATTGATAATAGTTTTATATGAAATTGGAATAAAAACTCATAAGCTTCTAATCTTTTCTTTGCATCAAAGCTATCTCGGCCCCATACGGTAATACCATGGTTACGGATTAATACTGCTCCCGAACCTCCTTGTATATGCTTTCGGAAGTTTTCTCCAAGCGTTGGGATATGGGCATCGTTTTCGATAATAGGAATGTTAATTGTTGCACCTTCTTCCCAAATATCGAGAGCTTTAATAATTTCTTGATTTTGAAGGGTGACTGCATCACTATATAAATTTGTGATGACATTATTATCAGTTGTATGAACATGAAGTACGCACCCGGCATTCGTATTGTTATAAATATGTGTATGCAATATTGTTTCTGCTGAAGGGCGTAATTCAGTCTCTAATACGGGAACCCCTAGATGATCCACTAATAGAAAATCATCAGGAGTAGTTTTTGTTTTATCTTTACCACTTGCTGTAATAAGAAAAGTGAGTGGCTCATGACTAACCTTTATAGAAATATTACCACTCGTTGCTGGAAACCAATTTCGTGTTGTTAATTCTTTTTTTATCTCGCTTAAGTCATACCATTGACGAAAAAGTTGTTTCATGATTTCACCTCCAACAAATGTTTTAATTCAGTTTGAACATCATGAAATGTTTCAAACGGTATATAAGCAATATGATTTTCTTCACACTTTGTAATAAGGAAGTCGCGGGCAAATACTTTATCTGCTTGTTTTGCAGCTTGTAAATCAGTAATTGAATCTCCAATCACAATATGGAAGTCACTCGTATCACTTAATTTACGGATTAAAGATGATTTGCATAATCCGCAATGATTTTGACAATGATGATCACAAGGATGAGGCCACTTAACTGTAATGAATTCACTTGAAAAGTCTGTTTCATTACAGTAAATTTGCTTTTTTGGAATGATTCCTTGTAAGAGTGGATATACGAAGAAATCCATTCCACCTGATATAACGTAAAAAGAAATGTTATTTTCATTTACAAATTGTATAAATTCATGAAAACCACTACGGATTTCAGCAGTTTCTATTAAAAATTGAATCATATCATCGTGTAGACTAGTAGGTATTAATTGAAATAATTGAGAAACACCTTCTTGAATAGACAGCTCTTGTGATAAAATTCTATTCTTTACTTCTTCGGATTCTGGTGGTGCGAATTTTTCCATAATGGACATAATGTTATCATTATTTGTAATCGTGCCATCGAAATCACAAAATACTTGAATACTCATAATTTCACCCCATGAGAGGGATTTCCCCATATTTGTAGTGCGCTATGTAAATTTATGTCATCTACTTCATGGAGTGGTGTATTTTGCAAAGTAGCATCAATGGCAGTACGGAAAGCTTTACCGCCGCCCTGCGCCCCACTCGGATGTCCATGTATCCCGCCGCCAGCATTAATAACAACATCTTTACCGAAATCTCGTAGAATAAAGGGAACGAAACCAGGGTGAATACCAGCAGACGGAACAGAAAAACTTTTCTTGAAATAGTGGTCTTCCTCAGTTAATGCTTCTGTAATGAGAAGAGTTTCCTCTTTTTCTAATGCAACGGTGCCGTATGGTGATGGGAATAAAGAGAAATCAGCACCAGCGTAACGTAGTAATTTTCCAAGTAGTAATGGAGAAGAGAACCCGTATAGTTTCGATGACGAATATGCGCCACTTACAGCAGGGTGTGCCATAATAGGAATTGGAATTTCATCGTCTTCTACAAGTGCTTGCAGTACATCTAATCCGTAAGAAAACACATTAAATAAAAGAATGTCTGCTCCAGCTACCACCGCACGTTTCGCGTTCTCTTTTAAATCATAAGTTCGACCTGTTAAATTTACTGCGTATAAAGTTTTATGTCCGTAAGTTTCGTATACAGATTGTAAAACTTCTTTCCCAGATTCAATTCTTTTTGTAAGTGGTGTTAATGAGTTTTTGAATAAAATTTCATCATCTTTTACAATATCTACGCCTCCAATTGCCTGATCGCGTAGTTGAGTTTTTAAATATCCAATATTTCGTCCTATCATCCCTTTGAAAATACTCATTAGAAGAGGGCGATCTTGAACTTGTAAAAGATTTCGGATGCCTTCAATTCCAAATTTCGGTCCAGGAAACTGTTTTTTTAATTCGTCTGAGAATGTTAAATCAATTAGTTTAATTTCCCCATCTAACGAAAGTTTTCCAAATGTTGTTGTCAAAATGGCTGGTAAGTCGGGGCTAAAGTTCAGCGATGGATAATGAATTTTAATGAGTCCACGTGATACTTTTTTGCCAAGGTAAGAGCTAATATGTTCTTGTTCGTCTAACTCTTCAATGTGAATGACATTGCCTTTATGTTGTTTTAATTGTTCTTGTAGTAAGTGTGGTAAATGAGTCCACGAGCCAATTGTTAAACCAATTGCAATTTGTTCCGCTTTCTTTTCTAAGTTGTGAGAATCATCGTGGATTAAATACGTCGCTATAATTCCGCTCATTGTTATAACCTCCTAGTTAAATAAAAAAACCTCTCAGCTAAGGAGAGGTTTTTTTACAACCAGCTCCTTATCTGTCAGCGTAACGCTGCGAGAATTAGCACCGTGTCTACAATTGTAGATCGGTTGCCGGGCTTCGTCGGGCTCGTCCCTCCACCTGCTCTTGATAAGAAGTATTTAGAAATGTTTAAATTTTTAAGATAACTGAATTTTGTCAGATATTTTTCATGTTGTCAATTACTTTTTGAAAAAATTTAATTTATCAATTCGATTAATGGCTTCTCGTAATCTATCTTCTGTATGCAAGAGACCAACACGGACATACCCTTCACCATGCTCACCAAATCCAACACCAGGAGCAACTGCAACGTGTGCTTTTTCTAGTAAAATATTAGAAAATTGCTCAGATGTATAACCTTCTGGTACAGGAAGCCATGCAAAGAATGATCCTGTTGGAATGTCTACATTCCAACCAATTGAGTGACAAGCTGAAATAAGAGCGTTTCTTCGAGATTCGTAACTATTTACAAGGTCTATTACGCAAGACTGTGAACTTAATAGTGCTTCGCGGGCAGCATCTTGAACTGCACCAAAAATACTAACATACATATGATCTTGTAATAAGTTAATTGTTTCGATAACACTTTCATTCCCTACTGCAAAAGCAATACGCCATCCAGCCATATTGAAAGTTTTTGATAAAGTATAAATTTCAATTCCTGTATCTTTGGCACCGTCTGCTTGTAAGAAACTAACCGGCTTTTGACCATCAAACCCAATAGCACCGTAAGCAAAATCATGAACAACTAATATATTATGTTTATTAGCAAAACGAATGGTTTCATCAAAAAAATCTTTTGATGCAGTAGCACCAGTAGGATTGTTTGGATAGTTTAAAAACATTAATTTTGCACGCTCAGCGATAGTATCATCAATTTTCGTGTAATCTGGTAAAAATTTATTTTCTGCAATAAGCGGCATTGTTTTAAATTGTGCTTTTGCTAAAGCAACTCCTGATAAATAATCTGGATAGCCTGGATCTGGAACGAGAATTGTATCACCAGGGTTTGTAAAACAAATTGGTAATTCTACTAATCCAGCTTTTCCGCCAAACAAAATAGCAACTTCGGTTTTTGGATTTAATTCTACGCCGTATTCACGTTTATAGAATGTTGTCACAGCTTCTTTTAAGCTTTCGTGTCCGCGAAATGGCGGATATTTATGATGAATGGTCTTTTCTGCAGCATCTTGTAAAGCTTTTACGATATGCTGCGGTGTTGGTTGATCTGGATTACCTTGACCTAGATTAATAACATCGTGACCAGCTGCAACGACTTTGTTAACTTTTGCAACAAGTGAAGCGAAAAATTGTGTTGGCAATGATGTTACTATCTCAGAAGGTTGAAATAATTTCATACTTTCCACCTCTTTTGAAAGTTGTTACAATTCTAGTGACAAATGATATAATCTTTCCAGTATTTTGTAAAGAAAAAAATTAAGAATGGGGCTGACAAAATGAAAGTCGCATGTATTCAAATGGATATTGTCTTTGGAGATGTAGAAAAAAATATTGAGAATGCTAAAAATAAAATAAGTGAAGCGATGAAGGAAAGACCAGATGTTATCGTCTTACCAGAGCTATGGACAACAGGATATGATCTAACCAGACTTTCTGAAATCGCAGATAGGGATGGAGTAGAGACGAAAGAAAAGTTGAAAGAATGGTCGAAGCAATATGGTGTACATATTGTAGGTGGTTCCATAGCAAAGCAAACAGAGCAAGGTGTTACAAATACAATGTATGTTGTAACTAATAAAGGTCAGCTAGTCAATGAATATAGTAAAGTGCATTTATTTCAGCTTATGGATGAACATAAATATTTAATCGCTGGAAATAGTACAGGCGAATTTAAGTTAGATGATGTAGAGTGCGCCGGCGCGATTTGTTATGACATTCGTTTTCCGGAGTGGATGCGCGTTCATACTGCTAAAGGTGCAAAAGTTTTATTTGTTGTAGCAGAATGGCCGTTAGTTCGTTTAGCACATTGGCGTTTGCTATTGCAAGCAAGAGCAGTTGAAAATCAGTGTTATGTTGTTGCATGTAATAGGGCAGGAAAGGATCCGAATAATAAATTTGCGGGTCATTCTTTAATTGCCGATCCTTGGGGCGAAGTTGTTGTAGAAGCGAATGAAGAAGAATCAATTTTATTTGGAGAGCTTACATTCGAGAAAATTAACGAGGTACGTAAAGGAATTCCTGTTTTTGCAGATCGTCGTCCAGAATTATACAAATAAAATGTTGACAAGTGATTTTTATTCTTGGTATAGTCTTCAACATAAAGTTAAAAATTCAAAAAATTATACAACTCTTATCAAGAGCAGGTGGAGGGATTTGGCCCGATGAAGCCCAGCAACCGACCGTAATACCATTGTGAAATGGGGCGTTTATGACGCCAAAAGGCACGGTGCTAATTCCAGCAGAAAGTTTACTTTCTGGCAGATAAGAGGGGAGAAGATAAACTTCAAACCTCTTTCTTTATGGAAAGAGGTTTTTCTGCGTCAGAAAAACCTCTGAATTAAAAGGGGGAGAAGACGATGGGATATTATTCATTAACTGAAACAACAGCTATACAATATGCGAAAGAACACGGTTATTTTGAAAAGAAAGCAAATGTAGTTTGTCATGAAATTGGGGATGGAAATTTAAATTACGTGTTTAAATTAGATGACGGAGAAAAGACGATTATATTAAAGCAAGCACTTCCATATGCAAAAGTAGTTGGTGAGAGCTGGCCATTGTCTATAAAAAGAGCGACGATTGAAAGTAAGGCATTACAAATTTTCGCGAAGTATGTACCGGAATACGTTCCAAAAGTATACAGTCATGATGAGGAGTTGGCAGTGACAGTAATAGAAGATTTATCAAGACTAACGATTACAAGAAAAGGATTAATAGACGGAGAAGAGTATCCTCTTTTATCCCAGCACATTGGTCGCTTTCTAGCACATGTTTTATTTTATACTTCAGATTTCGGTTTACAGTCAGAAGAGAAGAGGGTACTAGAGGGTACATTTGTAAACCCAGACCTTAGCAAAATTACAGAAGATTTAGTGTTTACAGATCCGTTTAGTCATTATGATACGAATGATTATGAACCAGAGTTACAACTAGCGGTTGATGAGCTGTGGAGTGATAAAACTTTAAAATTAAAAGTAGCACAGTATAAGTATAAGTTTTTGACGAGAAAAGAGGCTCTCATACACGGAGATTTACATACTGGTAGTATATTTTCATCACCTTCTGAAACGAAAGTAATTGATCCAGAGTTTGCAACGTACGGTCCATTTGGATTTGACATCGGTCAATTTATTGCAAATTTATTATTAAATGCTTTATCAAGAGAAGAAGAGCAGAGAAATGTACTATTTTTCCATATAGAGAAGACATGGAGTTATTTTGTAGAAGCTTTTACGAGGTTATGGATTGGAGAAGGTGTAGAAGCATATACGAAAGAAAAACAATGGTTACCAATTATTTTGCAAAATATCTTTACTGATGCTGTCGGATTTGCTGGATGTGAACTTATTCGTAGAACAATCGGCTTAGCTCATGTAGCAGATTTAGATGAAATAGTAAATAAAGAAAAAAGAATTCAAGCTAAGAAGCAAGCGTTATCCTTAGGCAAAGAACTAATAAAATATGAATCTAAGAGTGCTGATATTCAATTGTTCCGAACGTTATTTCAACAGACAGTTGGAGGTGTAAAAGCATGAGTACAATTGTTACTGTTCCGAGATCTGTAAGTTGGAAAGGTGATGCTATTGCGGTATTAAACCAAACAAAACTACCGCATATTACTGAGTTTAAAACATTAACGACTATTGAAGAGGTATGGAAAAGCATTGTTATGCTTGAAGTGCGCGGGGCACCTGCAATTGGAATTGTAGCTGCGTTTGGTTTGGCGCTTGCGGCAAAGAAATACGATGCTATAAATATCGATGAGTTTCAAAAGAAGTTTAATAGAGATTGTAACTATTTAGGAACATCACGCCCGACGGCAGTCAATTTATTTTGGGCAATCGATCGTATGAGAGAATCTATTGGAGAGGTTGTTACAATAAAAGAAGCACAAAAAATATTAGAAGAAGAAGCGCTTCATATTCAGCAAGAGGATGAAATGGTGTGCCGAAATATTGGAGAACATGGTTTAACGTGTTTTAAAGACGGTGATAAAATTTTAACAATTTGTAATGCAGGGAGTATCGCAACTGCTAGATATGGTACTGCATTGGCACCGTTTTATATTGGGAAAGAGAAAGGTGTACATTTACATGCGTATGCATGTGAAACAAGACCAGTTTTACAGGGGGGACGTTTAACGACTTGGGAGTTGAAACAAGCGGAAATTGATGTAACGCTTATTACAGATAATACGGCAGCCCATGCAATTCGTACGAAAGAAATTGATGCGATTATCGTAGGAGCAGATCGAATCGTTGAAAATGGTGACACTGCGAATAAAATAGGAACATTGAATTTAGCTATATTAGCAAAGTATTTCGGTATCCCATTTTACGTTGCAGCGCCGTTATCTACGTTTGATATTACGAAACAAACAGGCGCTGAAATTGTTATTGAAGAAAGAGATGAAACAGAAGTTACGAAAATTTTTGGGAAACAAGTAGCACCACTTGGAACGCCTGTATTTAACCCTGCGTTTGACGTAACACCGCATGAATTAATTACAGGGATTATTACAGAGGAAGGTATTTTACGTGGAGATTATAAGCGAGAAATTACATCATTATTTGAAAAAACAAGCTAATCACAAATAGCTTGTTTTTTTATGCCTAAGAATCTCTTTTTCTCTTATTTATGTAATGAAGGGAGGAGAGAAAGATGGAAGAGTGGATCAGGATGATAGGTAATGTGGGGTTTCCAATTGTTGTAACGCTATATTTACTACATCGCATTGAAAGTAAATTAGACGGAGTGATTGTTGCAATTGAGAAACTCCCTAAACAATTACTAAAGTAGAAAGATCCTCGCGATAGAAAGTAAAATAAAGTTTGCTCGCGAAGAGCAAACTTTATTTTTTATCCCGCATTAATGGGCAGTAAGCCCGATTGGTGAAGGTTAATAATCAGTGGGGGATGAATAAAACCCCCTCTGATTAAAGTTTCACTTTATTGAGCAGTATATCCACCATCGATAACAACAGCTTGACCAGTTATGCCTTTTGCTTTTTCACTTGCTAAAAACATAGCATAATCCGCAATTTCTTGTACTTGCAACAAGCGCTTTTGTGGTATGAGAGGATAAATAACATCTTCTAAAACATTTTCAAGTGGTACATTTCGCGTAGTTGCTAAGTCTTGTAGTTGATTTCGTACAAGAGGGGTATCAACATATCCAGGACAAAGAGCATTTACAGTAATTCCATGAGTTGCTCCCTCTAAAGCAGCCACTTTTGTTAATCCAATTACACCATGTTTCGCACTATTATAAGCAGCTTTTCCAGCAAATCCGACAAGGCCATTAATGGAAGCGACATTAATAATCCGACCATAGTTTTGTTTTTTCATAATCGGAAAGGCATGCTTAATTGCGATGAAAGGAGCGATTTGCATAATTTTGATTAGCAGCTCGAACTTTTCAGTTGGAAAATCTTCAATCGGTGAAACATGTTGCATTCCTGCGTTGTTAATTAATATATCTAATGAACCGAAGTGAGTAACTGTTTGTGAAATTGCTGCTGCAATTTCTTCTTCAGCTGTAACGTCACATTTTAAACCGATAGCTTGATAGCCTTCTTTTTGTAATTGTTCAGCAGCTTCTTTCGCACGTTCTTCAAGACGATCACTAATGACAACTTTTGCACCTTCTTTTGCAAATGTGTTTCCCATTTCATAACCAATACCACTTGCAGCACCTGTTAAAAAGACAACTCGATTTGTAACCATGATGAAAAACACTCCTTCATAATAAAAGTTCTCTTATTGCTCTATTTAGAGAGGCGATAATGAAATTCCTGCAAACATTTGGAAAAAATCTTTAGCTATCTTGTTTTGCAAAATAGTCTCTGCTATACTATATTGTAAAGCAAGATACTTACGCTTATCTATCTTGTAAAACAAGATAGTGGGAGGATTTGAATTATGTCGACAAGTCAAATGCTGAAAGGGATTTTAGAAGGATGCTTACTTGCTATTATTTCTGAAGGCGAAATATACGGTTACGAAATGAGTGAAAAGCTAGCAAAGTATGGTTTTACAATGGCGAGTGAGGGAAGTATTTATCCGTTATTAATACGAATGCAAAAGGAAGGATTAATCACAAGTGTAATGAAGGAATCTCCATCTGGCCCCAAACGGAAGTATTACACGTTAACAGAAAAGGGAGCAGATGAACTAGATGAATTTATGGGTCGCTGGGAAGCGATGCAAAGTAGTGTAGAACGTCTACTTGAAGGGAAGGGAAGAATAAAATAATGCTATCAAGTGAAGCACGAAATTTTTTATTGGATATGAGATTATTTTTGACAGCAAAGAGTGTGAAAGAAAGCGATATTGAAAGCTTTTTAGAAGATGCAGAGTTGCATTTAATAGAAGGTGAGAGTGACGGAAAAAGTGTAGAAGAAATTTTCGGAAGTTCACCGAAAGAATATGCCAATGAACTTGTAAAAGTGATGGAAAGAGATAGACAGGAAACGTGGAAGCAAATTGGTTTTACGGTAATGAATATCGTAGCATTTTGGATTATTGCTTCTATTTTAATAGTGAATAATGGAATTTTACAGATTTCACTTATTCAGTGCATTGGCTATAGTTTTACATTGATTTTAGTTGTTATGGGTCCTAATTTTCTACTTCGCAAAATGACCTTTGTAAAAAGTTTTACAAAAACATGGTTTTCTATGTGGTTTTTAGTCATGATTGCGCCAATGTTTTTATTAGGAGTTGTTACGATATTAGATGTGATATATCCTACCAAAATGTTTACATTCACCCAAACGCAAAGTTATATATTAGCTGGAGGTATATTTATCATCACAGTAGCGATAAATATATATTTTGAAGGATGGTTTAAAAACTTATATTTAATCATTCCGCTTTCTATTATGTTAGTGTTTAAAACATTTACATCAGAAGATCTCATGCCAATGTTATTTCAGATTATATGTTTATACGGAAGTTTGTTTATTTTAATTTTCCTTGAGATTATGATGAAGGTGAATAGAAGAGAAACGGTTAATTAAGGGAGGGATAAAAGTGTTATCGAATGAAGCACAAAAATTTTTAGATGATACCCAAGGGTATTTACGAACGAGGGGCATTAGAGAAGCGGATATTATTTCTTTTATAGAAGATGCGGAAGTTCATTTAGTAGAAGGAGAAAAAAGAGGGAAGAGTATAAATGATATATTCGGTCATGATCCAAAGGAATATGCTAATCAACTTGCGAAAGAGATGGAAGTAGATAAAACAGGGAATTATAACTTATTGCTTTACTTTATTATAAATTTATTAGCATTCACGATGATGAAGAGTGTATTCTTTAGTGAAGCAGACCATCGCTTGTCTTATTCTTTAATTGAACTAATTGGATATCCGATTATGCTTTTTGTAGGGATTAGTGTATTAATATGGGGGATGAGAACAGCAGTCTTTAAACGTAAAAGAACTGAATTTTTAATTATGTATATAACTGGTGCAATATGGTTTTTATCAATTTTTAGTATTGCATTATTAAATGAATTTTATGGTACAACATTTATTAAATTTACTGCTACAGAAAGCTTCACTCTTGTTGGCGTAGTAGTTATTTTTGCAGCTATTGCAAATATTAAAGTTGGTGGTTGGTTTACTTTGTCTTATTTACTAGTTCCAATTGTATTAGAATTTGTATTTGTAACGATAGATTTATCAAACATTATTGGAATGTATGTACAACAAGTAATTCTTTTCATTGTTATTTATATGCTTCTAAAAATTCATACGAAATTAGAAAAAAGAGAAGTATACGAATAAAAAAGAGGAATAGTTATGTATATGGAGTAGTAGTTTTCTAAGGTTAACTATACTACTTTCACCAAAAGAATACATGATGACTATTTTGATACTTTATTAGATGACACAACAGGATATGTTTTGCTCTTCGGCTTAATAGGAAAAGGGCTGCTCTGGATATGCAAAAATTAGTTACAAAGAAATATTATATAGGGATTTTTAGAGGAATTACATTTACGTTTAGTTGGATATTTGCATTCTTTGCAGCCGAAATTTGGTTTGTTGATTTGAATAGATTATTTTAAACAGTAACAAGACGTTACTGTTTTTTTCTTTGTAATAAAGAACTTTGTAAGGAGAGTTTCTTTTGTTCGTTCGTTAATAAGGAATGAATATGGACGTTTTCTGGGCGGGGAACTATAGGATACATAAGGTTTGATGGGGAAGGATGGTGCTCCGAGCCAGTTGGGGAATGAGGATCTGCATGAGTAAGTTTTCCGTGAATCCGTCTTGTAAATAAAATATGACCAATTTCGTGAGCGAGGGTGTATATATTTTTCATTGGAGCAGCTGAGTTTGTTAAAACGATGTAACCAGTAAGTTGTTGTTGTTTTGCTAAAGAGTAGGCGCAGGCAATTACTGCTGTTTCTTTGAAATAATCACTGCCAATATAACAAATATAAAGATCACATTCGGGAGCTTCATTTACACACGTTTGGAAAAAGGATGCTAATTTTTCCTGACTTTGAATGGAACTTTTATAACTAATCTCACGGTCAGAAAAACGGAAAAGCTCATTTAACACAATTACTTCTTGAATTTGAAATGTAATGGGATGCCAAATTGATTCTGCAACTGCTAAATCTTTTGCGATGCGGTCGTCAGAAATATTAGCGCCTGGAGTAATGCAAATACATATATTGACGTATGGATCCATAAGGAACACCTCAAATGAAAAAATTCTTCCTATAATATATGTGGGGAAAAGATGCTATGTATGGATAAAAGCCTTGTTTATTACATGAAAATATAGACTACAAGTCGAAAAAATTTCATAGTTCTATAACGTAGTGTGGTCATCTTTTTGATATAGTAAAGGAAAGGGGGAGAATATATGTATACATTAAAAATCGTTTCAGACAGAGAAGCTCTTTATCAATTTGCGAGCTATGTAAGAGTCGTACAAGGGGTTGAAGATGTATTTGTAGAGGTGGGAGAACCTTTATATGAACATCCACTAATGAAATTTTATGTACATATTACAATTGAAGAAATATATGATCAGCATAAAGCGTTACAAGAAATAGCTAGATTAGTAGAATTAGGGCGTTTTACATACGTCCATTATCGCAATGAGGAAATTGAAGAAGCTTTTGAAGCTGTAAAGTACGAAAGCTTTAAGAAATAAAGTGAAACTTTAATCAGTGGGGTGGTTCTTCATCCCCCGCTGATTATCAGCCCTCACTAATCGGGCTTTTACGGGCAGTTTATTCCCCACCTAACTTCTTTATTTTCGCTGAATTTTGAGGTAGGGGGCTTACCGCCTGCAAATAGCAGGATAACGGTGAAAAAAGGAAGCGAAAGCTTCCTTTTTTGTTGAAAATTACATCAACATAAGGAAGAGAATTTTGTTATGATAAGGAAGGGTGAGGAAAGGAGAGTTTACATATTGGGGTATATTGAAGAGTTACGCAAAGTAGTTGGTACGAGACCACTTATTTTAGTAGGGTCAGCAATTATTATATTAAATGATAATCAAGAAGTATTGCTTCAATATCGTTCAGATACATATGATTGGGGTGTGCCTGGCGGGGCAATGGAACTGGGAGAAACGACAGAAGAAACTGCTCGTAGAGAATTATTCGAGGAGACGGGGCTAAGTGCAAAAATAATGCAATTTCTTGGTGTTCTTTCAGGAAAGGAAGTTTATTTCCGTTATCCAAATGGAGATGAAATTTTTAATGTAATTCATCTGTATCAGGCACATTATGTGAGTGGAGACATAAGGCTGGATCATGAAGGGTTACAACTTCAATATTTTCCGGTAGATAAGTTACCGAAATTGAATGAAACGACAGAGAAGATATTGCAAAAATTCTTATATGCATTAACAGAATAGAAGGTTAATTCCTTCTATTTTTATTATATTAAATATTTTGATTTTTTAGTATGTTTATAGTATGATAATTGTAGACATACATCTTATGGAATTCCATCTAAAAACTTACTAGGGTACATAAGAGAGGGGCAAGTACAAAATGCATAATGTTGTCATTACAGCTGCAGTTCGTTCACCAATTGGAACTTTCGGAGGAGCACTAAAAAATATCACACCAGTAGAATTAGCTGTTCCTGTACTTCAGGAAGCTGTAAAAAGAGGCGGAGTAGAGCCACATGAAGTTGATGAAGTGATTTTAGGTCATTGTATTCAAAGAACTGATGAAGCAAATACGGCAAGAACAGCTGCATTAGCGGCAGGGTTTCCTGACACAGTTACTGGTTATACAATTCAACGTCAATGTTCTTCAGGTATGCAAGCAATTATGTCTGCTGCAATGCAAATTCAATTAGGTGTAAGTGATATTATTGTTGCAGGTGGCGTAGAAGCAATGAGCTCGAGCCCTTATGCATTAAAACAACACCGCTGGGGCCAACGTCTACAGCATGGAGAAATTCGTGATACGGTGTGGGAAGTTTTAGAAGATCCGATTCACCATATTATGATGGGTGAAACAGCGGAAAACTTAGTTGAACAATATGAAATTACAAGAGAGGAACAAGATGAAGTTGCACTTCGCAGTCACACATTGGCACTGCAAGCAATCGAGTCTGGATACTTTGACGATCAAATTGTTCCTATTACGATAAAAGAACGTAGAAAAGAAGTTGTATTTTCGAAAGATGAACATCCACGTGCAGATATTACAGCGGAAAAATTAGCAGGATTAAAATCAGCTTTCCGTAAAGATGGATCGGTAACGGCAGGAAATTCATCTGGTCTTAATGACGGAAGTGCGGTTTTAGTATTAATGAGTGAGGAAAAAGCGAAAGAAAAAGGGCTACAACCGTTAGCTCGAATTGTTGGATATTCAGTAGCGGGTGTAGATCCGAAAATTATGGGTATTGGACCAGCGCCAGCAATTCGCAAAGGGTTAGAAAAAGTAGATTGGTCATTAGAAGATGCAGATTTACTTGAAATTAATGAAGCTTTCGCTGCACAATACCTAGCTGTAGAGAAAGAGTTAGGATTAGACCGTGAGAAAGTGAATGTAAACGGTAGTGGTGTAGGACTTGGACATCCAATCGGTTGTACAGGAGCTCGTATCACTGTAAGTTTAATTCATGAATTGAAGAGACGTGGGTTAGAAAAAGGAATTGCTTCTCTATGCGTCGGCGGCGGTATTGGGGTAGCATTATTTATAGAAGCATTATAAAAAAGAGGCAGCGATTGCTGCTTCTTTTTTTACGATTCAAATAAATGATGGAATAATCGATCGCGATTTTCAAAGAAAAGTTTCGTCGTTTGGTAATGCTCGGTTTCTTCTAATGTGGATTCGTGAATTCCTTCTTGTGTTAAAGAATAAATAGTGGATTCAGGATAAGCCATTAAAATAGGGGAGTGCGTCGCGATAACAAATTGTGAACCTTGTTCCGCTAGTTCGTGCATTCGAATGAGCATAGAAAGTTGTCTCATCGGAGATAAAGCTGCCTCAGGCTCATCTAAAATGTATAAACCTTGTCCTGAAAAACGATTCATAAATAAGGAGAAAAATGATTCACCGTGTGATTGTTTGTGTAATGAGATACCACCATATGAATCAATAACTGGATTTCCAGATGCTTCTGGAGCAGCATCTATTTCATCAATATAAGAAGCAACGTTATAAAATGATTCAGCGCGAAGAAAGAAACCATCGCTTGGTGTATTGAAACTTTTTGAAATTCGAAGGTATTCATGTAAAGATGAATGTGAATCATTTGTGCTAAAGCGGAAATTCTTCGTTCCACCTTCTGGATTAAATCCTAAAGAGATTGCAATTGCTTCGAGCAATGTTGATTTACCCGTTCCGTTTTCTCCAATAATGAATGTTACATTTGGGTGAAAAGCTAATGATTGTAATGTTCGGATAGCGGGTAAACAGTAAGGATATGCGGAAAAACTAGGGATACTTTCTTTTTTTAATGTGACATTTTTTAAAAAGGGTACGTCAATCAATATATAAACCTCAATTCATAACGGATTTTGATTCTAAAAAGGCTGCAAATACAAGTGTAAGACAGCTTGCGGCTAGAATTGTATACTGAAGTGCACCAAAACCGAGACCTTCCCAACCGAAAGAAGTTTTCTTCCACATAAAAATGAAAAGAACGCTCATAAAGCCAATAAGAGCAGGCACATATTTTATAATTTTGTAGTGCTTCCATAGAAAAAATCCAATGTATGTACTGAAAAACAAGGCAAACAGAATAAGAAAAAAGACAAGTGTTAATGACACGTGAATCCCTCCTTATTTTCTGAATATTTTATGTGGATTATAACATGTAAACTATCATATTCCAATGTGAAAATAAATATTGCATCAAGATCAATTCTCTCGTTATGATAGATGGTATTCTATTGAAAATATGAAGGGGAGTTACAACATGCCGTTTACATTTGCACATCCAGCAGCAATTCTTCCTTTTGCGAAAAAGCATTCTCAATATATTTCAGTAACGGCTCTTATATTAGGGAGTATGGCACCTGATTTGGAATATTTTTTACATTTTAGACCGTATGGTGTCATTGGCCATACATGGCTTGGGTTCTTATATTTAAATTTACCGCTTGTATTTCTGTTAGCATACATATATCATTACATTTTAAAAAAGCCGTTTATAACACATTTACCTAAACCATTTGCTGGCTATTATACATATGCAGTAGATGAGAGGTGGGGGCTTTATACATGGAAGGATTTCTTTGTATTTTGCTATTCCGCTTTATTTGGTATGCTCACGCATGTCGTTTGGGATGCGTTTACTCATAATACAGGCTATTTCGTTATGCAAATACCATCGTTACAAAGAGAATTATATAGTATTCCAGTGTATAAATATATGCAACACGGGAGTACATGTGTTGGTTTATTATTACTAGTATATGTACTATGGAAGTATAAAGATGAAACAGGGGAAGATATTATTATAGCTTCAGAAAAAAGGGAGTATTGGGTTTCGGCAATTATTGTGGCAGCTCTTATATTTATCGTTCACGCGTTCGTAAATCCCTATTTTCATATTTTCCAAATTGGAGGTATAATAGTATCTGGACTGACAAGTTCATTTTGTGGACTTCTCATTATTTCTATAGTTTACAAAGCAAAGGACTAATTGATATTAATGAATGATAGTGTTAGGAGAAATTATATGATGAAAGCATGGAAAAGTATTTTTGTTTTATGTAGTTTTCTTCTTATGTTAAGTGGTTGCTTCCATCAAGAAGAAAAGAAAGCTGAACCGAAGAAGAAAGAAGATATTCCTGAAACAAAGGAGTATGGTGGGCGTGAGCTGAAAAAAGTAGGACAAAAAGTGAAAGAAAAAGGGTGGGGTACTTTTAAGTTAGAACAGATTCATTCTGTGAATCAAATATTTGAAGTAGCACCAATGAAAATTCATGTACAAGATGTGAAAGTAATCTCATTATCACAGATGAGTAAAGAGGCAAAAAATACATTAAAAGTATATACGGCATTAACTCCTGAAGAAGTAAAGCGTAGATTAGGAGATAAAGTAAGTCAAGAAGATGCGGATCTATATGCATCGCTAAGTGGAACAGAGATTAGCGATACGATTCGTTACGTTGAAATTACATATAAGGTGGAAAATAGCGGGAATAAAAATATGCAATTTTTCTCTATGAATGATGTTACGATTAATGATAAACAACATTTTAATGTAGCGACTCAAAACTTTTTATATGAAGAAGACACACTGGTGGGGACAAAGAGTGTATCAAGGGAAGATTATAAGCCTGGTGAGACACGAGCCGGAATTATCGGTTTAATACTTGATGATGGAAAAGAGAAGGTAAAGGATATTAAGTTTACAACAGATGATTTAGCGGTAGGAGATACTCATGAAGCTGTTAAAGAGCCACAAACTTTCAATATCTCACTTTCCAAGTAAGGTGTGTATTTAAACGAAAACAGTCAGCATAAAAATTATGCTGACTGTTTTTTTAGCTCTTTCACATATGAATCTACACTTTGAAAAGGTACTGTAATTTTAAATGCATCTTTTTGTTCGTTAAATTGTTTTTCATTATAAGGACCGAATCGTTTATTATGCTTTACATCGATAATCCAATAATGTTCACTTTTTTTATTTGTAATTGCTGCATCGGGATTATTTGGATCTGATTTTTCCTCAATTTGTTTTGTGATAATGTATTTATCGTCCCAAGCAATTTCTGTGATTTTTGCAGGAATGTATTGTGTAGCATATACAGCATCTTGCGATGGGAAAAGTTCAAATGCATCTCCAGAAGTATGTATGAGTTCATATTCGTCGTTAATTGTATAGGTTAAATGGTTTGTATTGCCTGTACAACCTGTTAATAAGAGTGCGGCAAATAGGATTATCCATCTTTTCAATATGGGAACCTCCTTTATAGTGCTGTTGTAACACATTGTACAAGAAAAGTAAGAGAAACGCTAGTTTACAATGTTTTTTAGAAGTGGTACGATGAAACGGGTAAAGAAGGATATGAAGGAGTCGACATAGAATGAAGTTAAAGATGCATCGTCCAGCGCTTGTAATGAATCGCATAGGTGCTTCCCTTATTGACATGTTTTTAATCTCGGTTATGTACGGTGCGATAGTAGCTGTTATCACCGGAAACTATAGTGCTATTTTCAATCGTTTTAATATAAGTTTTGGTGACTATAGATATGACCTTACGGTAGCTTTTATACTAATGGCTATATATTTTATTTTGTTACCCTTTATTTGGAACGGTTCTACAGTAGGTAAAAAGGTAACAAGAACAAAAATAATTTCATTAACAAGTGAAAAACTAACGTTACAAACATTAATAATACGATTTTTTGTATTGTTATTACCAAACATATTGTTACTTGGAATTCCATTAATATGTAACGTATATATGATGTTATTCCGCAAAGATAATTGTGGTTTCCATGATTTAATTGCAAAAACGAAAGTGATGAGTCTAGTATAAGAACCATTTAGATTATACGTTATAATAGTGAAATAAGACTTTTTATTGTTTGCATATAAAAAGTCTTATTTTTTTTTAGAAATTTGATAAATGTAATTTATATAGGCTAGATATCTCCTATATAGTACTCGCCATGTTATTGAAGGTGTTTAAAGAAGCGGTGGCTAATTCAAACATCCTATTTTTCGTTTGAATAGATTGAAAATTAAGTTAATGGTATAATGAATATAAATAATATTGTTATATAACAAAGGGGGATTTGGAATGACCGGAGGTAGCTTAATATTTTGGGGGATTTTTATTTTTATCGGTTTAACCTTTGATCAATATAATAGTAAGAAAAAAGAAACAAAAAAGTAATCGCTTACAAGTTGCTATCGTAACTGGCGGTGGCATCGGTATTGGACGTAATACAGCTCTTTTGTTGGCTAAACAAGGCGCAAAAGTAATTGTGACGGACATTGATCAAGAAAGTGGACAAGCAACAGTGGAAGAAATTATGAATCTAGGCGGAGAGGCACTTTTTGTATCCTATGATATGGGAAAACAAGGAGATTGGCAACGTGTTATCAGTTTTACTATGGAGGCATACAGTCGTGTTGATATGCTTTTTCAAAATGCTGGTCTATATAAAATAGATTCTATTTTTTCCCGCCAACAAGAGAACGATTCCAATGTACTTTGTATTAATGACGTTTGGATAGAGATAAAACAATTAACGTCATCTTTTATGAAACAGCAAGAAGAAGTGGTGCTCAATGATTTACCGGTTTTTGGTGTTATTAGCACGAGAGGACAATCATTTCATACAATAGAAGCCCTAGCATAATAATGGAAAACCGCCCTCAGCATATATGTGGACGGTTTTTTTGTATGTTCTATAATAGAACTTTATTTTTTAACGAATACGTTGTTCGGTTTGACTGTCAAAGAAATGCGCTTTATTTAAATCAAATGCAAGTTTAATTTGATCTCCAGGTGAAAAAGCATGTCTTGCATCAACACGTGCTGCAAAATCTTGATTTCCAAGTTTCATATATAAAATAGATTCAGCCCCTAACAACTCTGCAACTTCAATTTTTGTTGTGAAAGTAGTAGATTGCGAAGCTTCTAAAAATAATAGTTCATCATGAATATCTTCTGGACGAATACCTAAAACAATTTCTTTATTTACATAGCCTTGTTCGCGTAATAATTTCATTTTTCCTTCAGATACTTTGATTTTTAATGAATTGTCTATAACGAAATCGGTTTCAGTTAATTTTCCACGGAAGAAATTCATCGCGGGTGAACCGATAAAACCACCAACGAAAATATTTTCAGGTGTTTCATATACTTCTTTTGGAGTTCCAATTTGTTGAATTTTTCCATCTTTCATAACAACAAGACGTGAAGCCATTGTCATTGCTTCAGTTTGATCATGTGTTACATAAATTGTTGTTGTGCCAAGGCGGTGGTGTAATTTAGAAATTTCGGATCTCATTGCAACACGTAGTTTTGCATCTAAGTTTGACAATGGTTCATCCATTAAGAAAACTTTTGCGTCTCGAACAATCGCTCTGCCTAATGCAACACGTTGTCGTTGTCCACCTGATAACGCTTTTGGTTTTCTAGTTAAATATTGTTCAAGCCCTAAAATTTTTGCTGCGTCGTTAACGCGACGATCGATTTCATCTTTCGGTATTTTTCGAAGTTTTAATCCGAATGCCATATTATCATAAACACTCATATGCGGATAAAGAGCATAGTTTTGGAAGACCATTGCGATATCTCGATCTTTTGGAGGAACATCGTTCATTAGCTTACCATCAATTGAAAATTCTCCTTTTGAAATATCTTCAAGACCAGCTACCATTCGTAATGTGGTAGATTTTCCACATCCAGAAGGACCGACGAATACGATAAATTCTTTATCTTGAATGTGTAAGTTAAAATCTGTTACGGCTGTTACGTTATTATCATATATTTTATAAATATTTTCTAATTTAAGTTCTGCCATGATATTTCCCCCTAGAAATTTATGCAAACGTTTTCTTTGAGTTCATTATAAACGAATAGATTCAAAAAAGAAATAAAAACACTAGAAAAAATAAAACGTTTTCATTTCCACAAGAAAATATAGTAAGTTTCGCTCATTTTCTTAGAAAAAGAAGAATAAATATTGTAAGCGCTATTTTAAATTAAGATAGAATCTGTTATCATTCAGTAATGAAAACGTTTGCGCCTTAAAAAAGAAAAAATTATAGTATAGATGAAATGGGGTAGCATAATGGAAAAACAATGGTGGAAAGAAAGTGTAGTATATCAAATTTATCCTCGTAGTTTTATGGATAGTAACGGTGATGGCATAGGGGATCTTCGTGGCATTCTTTCAAAGCTAGATTACTTAAAAGAATTGGGTATTGATGTAATTTGGTTATCACCAGTCTATGAATCTCCAAATGATGATAATGGTTATGATATAAGTGATTATTGTAAAATTATGAATGAGTTCGGAACAATGGAAGATTGGGATGAACTATTACATGAAATGCATAAACGTAATATGAAACTTATGATGGACTTAGTTGTTAATCATACTTCAGATGAACATAATTGGTTTATTGAATCACGTGAATCGAAAGATAATAAATATAGAGACTATTATATATGGCGTCCTGGAAGTGAAGGGAAAGAGCCGAATAACTGGGGAGCAGCGTTTAGTGGCTCTGCATGGCAATATGATGAAATGACAGACGAATATTATCTACATCTGTTTTCTAAAAAACAACCAGATTTAAACTGGGATAATGCAAAGGTAAGACAAGATGTTTATGGCATGATGAAGTTTTGGTTAGAAAAAGGAATTGATGGATTCCGTATGGATGTTATTAATTTTATTTCTAAAGAAGAAGGCTTACCAGCTGTTGAAACGGATGAAGAAGGATATGTTTCAGGGCATAAACATTTTATGAACGGTCCGAACATTCACAAATATTTGCATGAAATGAATGAAGAAGTATTGTCTCATTATGACATTATGACGGTTGGGGAAATGCCAGGTGTAACGACAGAAGAGGCTAAATTATATACAGGTGAAGCTAGAAAAGAACTACAAATGGTATTCCAATTTGAACATATGGATTTAGATTCTGGAGAAGGTGGGAAATGGGATGTAAAACCGTGCTCACTCCTTACTCTGAAAGAAAACTTAACAAAATGGCAAAAAGCATTAGAGCAAACAGGCTGGAATAGCCTTTATTGGAATAACCATGACCAGCCGCGTGTTGTATCACGTTTCGGGAATGATGGAGCTTATCGAAATGAATCAGCGAAAATGTTAGCGACAGTACTTCATATGATGAAGGGGACACCGTATATTTATCAAGGAGAAGAAATCGGAATGACTAACGTTCGATTTGAATCCATTGATGAATATCGAGATATTGAAACGCTAAATATGTATAAAGAAAAAGTTATAGAGCGCGGTGAAAATATAGATAAAGTGATGCAATCTATTTATATAAAGGGCCGAGATAATGCTAGAACGCCAATGCAGTGGGATGATAAGAAACATGCTGGATTCACAACGGGTGAGCCTTGGATAGCGGTAAACCCTAACTACAAAGAAATTAATGTGAAACAGGCGATTCAAGACGAAGAATCAATTTTTTATTACTATAAAAATTTGATTGAATTACGTAAAAATAATGAAATAGTTGTGTATGGATCATACGATTTAATACTAGAAAATAATCCTTCAATTTTTGCATATGTAAGAACATATGGAGAAGAAAAGCTTCTGGTGATTGCAAACTTCACTGCGGATGAATGTGTATTCGAATTACCTGAGGACATTATTTATAACGAATCAGAGTTATTAATACACAATTATGACGTAGAAAATGTATCGATAGAAAATATTATATTACGACCGTATGAAGCAATGGTATTTAAATTGAAATAAGAAAAAGCTATGCCATTTCACCCTGGCATAAGGCTTTTTCTATTACCATTTTAAAATAGAGAATCCGTACGGTGGAAGTGTAACTTGTAATACACTTGCTTCCGCTGAAAATTCTTCGTTTGTATAAATGTTAAGTATTTTCTTCCCAGTAATATGAAGAGGGAGTGAAGCTGTAACTTCACTGTTAGTAGGATTTAAAACGAAAAAGATAGTCTCATCTTCATATGTTTTTGTATAAGAAATATAATTATGTTCATCGTTTGCTTCGATAAATTGAAAAATACCGTGTCCTCCAAATGATTTATATTGTTTCCGTAATGAAATTAATGTTTGTATATGTGTGAATAAAAGAGTGTCTTGTTCTTTTTCATCCCATATCATACATTTACGACAACCAGGATCCATGCCACCATCCATACCGATTTCATCACCATAATAAATACAAGGAGAACCGATGAAAGAAAGGTGAAATACATAGAGTAACTTTAACTTATTTGTATCCCCATTACATGTTGCTAAAATTCTAGGTGTGTCATGACTGTCTAATAAATGAAATGCCGCTTCATTTACATTCATAGAGTAGGAATGTAGAGAATCTGTAATTTGTTTCATGAATTCATTCGCACGAATGGACTCGTTAGCAAAGTAAGAAAGTAGGGCGTTTGTCACAGGATAGCTCATTACAGCATCAAATTGATCCCCTTGTAGCCATGGGAGTGCATCATGCCAGATTTCTCCTAGAATATATACTTCAGGATTTAATGCTTTTATTTCACTACGGAATTCTCTCCAAAAACTGTGATCGACTTCATTTGCGACATCAAGGCGCCAACCGTCTATATGGAACTCTCTTACCCAATAACGACCTACTTCAAGTAAATATTCTTTTACATCTGGATGAGCAGTATTTAATTTAGGCATATATGGTGTAAATGCGAAAGTATCATAATTAGGAAGCGGCTCAGTTATAATTGGAAATTCATGAATATGGAACCAATCTTTATAGGCGGAATTCTCACCATGGTTCAGCACGTCTTGAAATTTATCGAAGAAGTATCCGCTATGATTAAAAACAGCGTCGAGCATTACTTTTATACCACGTTTATGACATGCTTCAACGAGTTCTTTGAAAGTTTCTTTCGTCCCAAATTGTGGGTCGATTTCCATGTAATCAATTGTGTCGTATTTATGATTCGAATGAGCTTTGAAAATAGGAGTGAAATAAATTCCAGAGATTCCAAGCTTCACAAGGTAATCAAGATTTTGAAGAATGCCAGCGAAATCACCCCCAAAAAAATTAGTAGCAGTTGGCTCTGCACTTCCCCAAGGAAGGGTGTTTGCCGGATTTATTGCGCTATCCCCGTTAGCGAATCGTTCCGGGAAGATTTGATACCATACTGTGTTTTTAATCCAAGATGGTGCCCTGAAAACGTCTTTTGCATGAATGAATGGAAAGCAGAAAAAGTTACCGACATCGTCATTTGGAATGTTAGAAAAAAATCCTCGTTCTGCATAAATAAGAGTGTCTACGTCGTTTTTTAATTCGAATCCATATCGTAAGCGTTTAAATTTCGGTTCGATTGAAACCGACCAATAATCAAATAACTCAGTAGATCCGGTTTTTTTCATCGGTGTACTCGCTGTAATCCATTTCCCATCTTGCCATTCGTATGGATCACCGTAGATGAGGGCGGCGCTGTGAACATCATCTCTTTTTGTGTGTATTCGGATGTGAATTGTTTTTTCGTCGTAAGCGTATGCATAATTATCTTTTGGCCTATGATAGATTGCTTCTTTAAGCATATAGAAAATCCCCCTTTAATATCTCTATACATATTGTTACCTAAAACGAAATAATAAAGATTATGTTGCAAACGATTTCCTTTCACATAACTTTAATATTGCTTATAAGAGTAGTATTCATTTTATATAAAGTCAATGAATAAAGAGTATGAGAAGATTATTTTGAAAATTAATATTTGCAAAATGAATAAAAGGATGTATAATGATAGACAAATAGCGCAAACGTTTTCATAGATTATGATATTGTTTGCGCTTCTATTAAACTATCGAATGCAAACGTTTTCAAACAAAAGGTACATAGACAATTTAGGGAGGTTTTTTGGGATGAAGAAAGCATTATCACTATTAACGATTTCAGCATTGTCAATCGGTATGTTATCTGCATGTGGACCGAAAGATTCAGGGAAAAAGGAAGCAAGTAAAGAGAAGAAAGATTATGACCTTCTCGTTTGGGAAGATGATAAAAAAGGTGTTGGTTTAGAACCAGCCGTGAAAAGCTTTGAGGAAAAATATAAAGTAAAAGTTAAAGTTGTTGAAATGCAAATGACAGATCAAGTGAAGAAGTTACGTCTTGATGGACCTGCGGGGACGGGGCCGGATGTTGTAACATTGCCACACGATCAAATTGGAAATGCAGTAACAGAAGGCTTACTTTCTGAAGTAAAAGCAGATGATGCTGTGAAGAGTAAATTTACTGACTTATCAATAGAAGCACAGACATATAACGGAAAATTATATGGTTTACCAAAAGCAATTGAAACACCAGTTTTTATTTACAATAAAAAATTAATGCAAAAAGCACCAGAAACGATGGACGAGCTGTTTAACTTCTCAAAAGACTTTACGAAGGATGGCAAGTACGGATTTTTAGCACTAGGAGATAACTTCTACTTTGCTAACGCGTTTATGGCAGGTATGGGCGGATATGTATTTGGTGAGAAAGACGGAAAGCCAAATGCAGGTGATGTTGGATTAAATAATAGTGGAGCAGTACAAGGTGCTGAATATCTTCAAAAATGGTACAAAGAAAAGTTATTCCCGAAAGGTATTATTGGTGAATCTGGTGGCCCTGCTGCTGACGGATTATTCAATGAAGGAAAAGCAGCGTCTATCATGAACGGACCGTGGGCGTTCCAAGCGATGGAAAAGAACGGAATTGATTATGGTGTTGCTCCAATGCCGAAATTACCAAATGGTCAACCGATGAAAACATTTGTTGGGGTAAAAGGATGGCATGTAACAAGCTTCTCTAAACAAAATGATTTAGCTACAAAATTTACTGAGTGGGTAACTAATGAAGAAAATGCAAAAATTCGATTTGAGAAAACAAAAGAAATTCCTCCAGTAAAATCAGTAATGGAAGATCCAATTATTAAAGATAATGAAGCTGCAAAAGCAGTTGCAACTCAATCAGAAAATGGAGTTCCAATGCCGAATATTCCGGAAATGCAAGAAGTATGGAAACCAGCTGGAGACGCTCTTCAGTTAGTTGTTACAGATAAAGAAGCACCAAAAGCAGCACTTGATAATGCAGTGAAGCAAATTAAAGGGAATATTGAGGCAAACCACAGCAATAAAAAATAAGGTGAAATTCGTGCCTCGAATATAAGAGGCACGAATTCTCTCCCTTCCAAGTAGGAAGAAAAAAGGGGGAAGGAACATGCAAACATCTATGGAGCCAGCGAAAGATTTAAACGGTTCAAAGCATAGGAAAATGGCGACCATGTTATCAATTATTCCAGGCATTGGTCAACTATATAATAAACAATATGTTAAAGGTCTTATTTTTCTAGTATTAACAGGTTCATTCATTGTAGCATTTGCTGATTTGTTAAATATGGGGTTATGGGGAATTGTAACACTCGGTACAGAAGTTCCACGTGACCATTCTGTCTTTCTATTAGTAGAAGGGATTTTGGCACTTATCGTCATAGTGTTTGGACTGGGGATATATGCATTTAACTTATATGATGCATACCAAAATGGAAAGAAGCGTGACATTGGAACACCATTAAACTCAGTAAAAGAGCAGTATCGTAACTTATTAGATCAAGGTTTTCCATATTTAATGGTTTCACCAGGTTTTCTATTGCTTATCTTTGTT
This sequence comes from Bacillus sp. CDB3, assembly GCF_002081505.1. Lineage (NCBI taxonomy): Bacteria > Bacillati > Bacillota > Bacilli > Caryophanales > Bacillaceae > Bacillus > Bacillus sp. CDB3. Next base: position 135,628 of record NZ_ALBR01000012.1, read on the forward strand.
GTTGTATTTCCAATCATTTTCGTAATTTTAATTGGATTTACGAACTACGATTTATATCACTCTCCTCCAGCTAAATTAGTAGATTGGGTGGGCTTTAAAAACTTTATTGATATTTTCACATTACCAATGTGGAGAGAGACATTTTTAAGTGTATTCTCTTGGACTGTCATTTGGACATTCGTTGCAACAACACTGCAAGTTGCACTTGGTATTTTTTTAGCAATTATCGTAAATCAGCCTGGGATTAAAGGGAAGGCTGTTATTCGAACAATTTTCATTTTACCGTGGGCAGTTCCAGCATTCGTATCTATTCTTGTTTTCTCTGGTATGTTTAATGAAACATTTGGAGCAATTAACAATCAAGTATTAGCTTTATTCGGAATTGAAAAGATTGCTTGGATGACAGATCCATTTTGGGCGAAGATTGCTTTAATTATGATTCAAACGTGGCTTGGATTCCCGTTCGTCTTTGCAATGACGACAGGTATACTGCAATCGATTCCAGGAGAATTATATGAAGCGGCTACAGTAGATGGAGCTACAGCTTGGCAACAGTTCCGTAAAATTACATTGCCACTTGTTCTATATGCAACAGCACCAATATTAATTACGCAATATACGTTTAACTTTAATAACTTTAGTATCATCTATCTATTTAACGGCGGAGGTCCTGCTGTAGCTGGACAAGATGCAGGTGGAACAGATATTTTAATTTCATGGATTTATAAGTTAACGATGACTTCGGCGCAGTACGGGAAAGCCGCAGCTCTTACAATGATCTTATCGTTAATCGTTATTACAGTTGCGTTATGGCAATTTAAGAGAACAAAATCATTCCAAGAAGAGGATATGATGTAAATGAATATTAAAAGACAAAAGATGTTACGTCTCTCATTAAGTTATTTCGTTATTTTCGTAATGTGTGCCATCATTTTCTATCCATTATTATGGATTATTGGCTCATCGTTTAATCCGGGTGATAGTTTATCTGGATCAAGTATTATACCGCAAAATGCAACGTTAGATCATTATCGTAAGTTATTAGATTTAGAGAATAGTAATTATTTACTATGGTATAAAAACACATTAAAAGTAAGTGTTTTAACGATGATTTTCTCAGTGTTAGCAATTAGTTTTACTGCTTATGCATTTTCGAGATACCGCTTTGTTGGAAGAAAGAATGGTTTATTAACATTTTTAATTCTGCAAATGATTCCGAACTTTGCAGCGTTAATCGCACTATACGTATTAGCGCAGTTAACAGGATTAATCGATACACATCTTGCATTAATTTTAATTTATGTAGGCGGAGCAATCCCTATGAATACATGGCTTATGAAAGGGTATTTTGATACGATTCCGAAAGAGTTGGATGAATCAGCTCGTATGGATGGAGCTGGACATTTCCGTATTTTTTGGCAAATCATTATGCCACTTGCAAAGCCAATCGTGGCAGTTGTAGCGTTATTCACTTTCATCGGTCCATTTACAGATTTCATTTTAGCGAGTATTATTTTGCGCACACCGGAAAATTATACTTTAGCAGTTGGACTCTATGAAATGGTAGCCAAGAAATTTGGTAATGAATTTACAACGTTTGCAGCCGGTTCCGTATTAATTGCAATCCCGATTTCGATTTTATTCTTATCACTACAAAAATACTTTATTTCTGGTTTAACAGCTGGAGGTACGAAAGGATGAGAAATGGGACATTATGTCCCATTTTTCTTTTCATCTCTCTATAAAAAAATTTATAGAGAGATGAAAAGAGATTTGACATCGCATATGAAAAGAAGTGAAATAAATAGTATATTATAGTATAGGAAAAAAGAGCTATATCCCTTACAATACATGGAGAGGGAGAATATGATAAGTTTTGCAAGATAGAATAAATAAATGAAAGTTTATGACTGATCCTATGACTTGCAACGAGTGCAAGATAAAGTGAAGCTTTAATCAGTGGGGTTGTTGTTCATCCCCACTGATTATTAGCCTTCACCAATCGGGCTGCCCGGCAAATAGCGGGATAAAATATATGAAAATGGCAGAGAAGTGAAAGGAGGGGATTTTTATGACAGTTACAATTAAAGATGTGGCGAAGAAGGCGAACGTAGCACCATCAACTGTTTCTCGTGTAATTGCTGATAATCCAAGTATAAGTGAAAAGACAAAGCGCCGTGTTCGAAAAGTAATGAGTGAATTAGGGTATCATCCAAATTTAAATGCAAGAAACCTTGCGAACCAAACGACGAAGACACTTGGTCTTGTTATGCCGAGTTCTGCAAGTAAAGCTTTTCAAAATCCGTTTTTCCCAGAAGTTATAAGAGGAATTAGTTCATTTGCACATGTGGAAGGGTATGCGCTTTATATGTCGACTGGTGAAACGGAAGATGAAATTTTTAATGGTGTTGTAAAAATGGTACAAGGGCGTCAAATCGGTGGTATTATTCTTTTATATTCAAGAGAGAACGATCGGATTATTCAATACTTGCATGACCAAAACTTCCCGTTTGTTTTAATTGGAAAACCATATGATCGAAAAGATGAAATTACATATGTAGATAATGACAATTATACGGCTGCAAGAGAAGTAGCAGAATATTTAATTTCACTAGGCCATAAACAGATCGCGTTCATTGGTGGTGGATCAGATTTACTCGTAACGAGAGATCGTTTAGCCGGTATGAGTGATGCTTTAAAACTAGCAGACATTGTATTACCGAAAGAGTATATTTTACATTTTGATTTTTCAAGGGAAAGTGGTCAACAAGCCGTTGAGGAGTTAATGGGACTGAAGAAACCACCGACGGCAATTATGGCAACGGATGATTTAATTGGACTTGGTGTACTAAGCGCACTTTCTAAAAAAGGATTCGTTGTACCGAAGGATGTTTCTATTGTAAGCTTTAATAATGCTTTATTATCAGAAATTGCGAGTCCTCCGCTTTCGACAGTTGATGTGAATATATATCAGCTAGGATATGAAGCAGCAAAAGCTTTAGTTGATAAAGTAGAGAATGCGGAGTCAACTGCAAAGTGTATCATTATTCCACATAAATTACTGAAGCGTCAAACTTGTGATCATTATGCATGAAAAAAGCTAAGAGTTTAACTCTTAGCTTTTTGCTTTAGAAAGGCTTCTAAACGGTCACAGCCTTCTTTTAAAGTTTCGATGCTATAAGCATAGGAAAGGCGAAGGTAGCCTTCACCGTATTCCGAAAATGCTGTTCCAGGAACAACGGCTAGCCCGGCTTCTTTTACAAGATCAAGTGCAAAATCAAATGATGAAGATGTTAAATGTCCAACATATGGGAATAAATAAAATGCACCTGTTGGTTTCTCAACCGTTAAACCCATTTGAATGAGTCTATTATATACGTAATCACGGCGTTTTTTGTATTGATAGCGCATCATCTTCGGGGCATCTTTAGCAGCTGTTAAAGCTTCGATTGCAGCATATTGAGCGATGGAAGTAGCACATGTAACATTGTATTGATGAACTTTTAATATGTGTTTTGCTAAATATTCTGGAGCAAATAAAAGTCCGATACGCCAGCCGGTCATAGAATGTGATTTTGATAATCCGTTAATGACAATCGTCTTATCACGCATTTCTGGGAAATGAGCGATAGATGTGTGTTTTTCTTCATATACAAGTTCACTATAAATTTCATCAGAAAGAACGAAAATATTTTTACCTTTTAAGACAGATACAATATCTTCTAATTCTTCTTTTGATAAGGTAACACCAGTTGGATTAGAAGGATACGGTAAAACGACGCATCTTGTTCGTTCTGTAATTGCATTTTGCAATGCTTCAGCTGTTAAACGAAATCCAGTTTCACGAACATCTATAAAAATAGGAGTTGCACCACATAGTCGAATAATCGGCTCGTAACCAGGGTAAATAGGAGCAGGTAAAATTACTTCCGTTCCTGGTTCTAAAATAGTTCGGAATGCAACATCGATCGCTTCACTAGCACCGATTGTAACAATTGTTTCGTTTTCAGGTGAATAATGTAAATTGTAGTTGTCCTTTACAAAGTTACAAGCTGCCTTGCGTAATTCTAGTAAACCAGCGTTATGTGTATAGCTTGTATAATTTTCTGTAATGGCCCGTTTAGCTGCTTCTTTTACTAGAGAAGGTGTAGGGAAATCGGGTTGCCCAATTGTTAAAGAGATAAGATTATCATAGCTTTGAATCATATTAGAAAACTGGCGAATTCCAGAAATTTGGATGTCCTTAACTCTAGGATTAATGAATTGTTCCATTGTATCTCCCTTTCTTCCGTTTGAAAATTAAATCCATTTTATCATATTTTCTATGATTACGCTTTGCATATGTTATTTAGAAAGAGAAAAAAGAAAAAAGCCGCTGAAAGCGACTTTTTAATAACCGTATTCCCAATCTATTTCATCTTCGTTCCAAAGTACGGAAGATACTTTGCCGAGATGGACAACGGATTCATTTACAGCACATGTACAGTTATCTTCCCCTGCTTTATGTTGCAGTTCTTCGTATACTGATTTTTCAACGTTTTCTAGCACAACCAAATTTTCTTCTTTTAAAACAAGCGTAGTACCCGCCATATTTATCTTCCTCCTACTAAAGTAATGATCACTTATTTGTAAACATAGATAGTATGGATTATATGCTGTATTTTGCGATAGTTGTCCGTCTAGGGAAGTGTTTTTAATTTCTTTGTAATCCGTATTCATTGTATACTGCATGAAGGAAATTTGGTACAGGGTTTACAATCATTTCGGAAATCTGTAACATTTATTATTAGTTGTTAACAAATAATTAACAAATATGTTAAGAAAAATCAAAATTTTAAAACAAATCAACTTATAAAATGATATAATCATATCAAAATACATATAGGGGATGAGAGGCTATGGAGCTGGTTCGTGATTTAATGATCCAAATTGCCATCATTATTTTACCACTATTTTTATATGAAGCGATTCGTTTAAATCGTTATCAAGAAATGCTTCCGAAGCCTAATCGCTACTTTATTATGTTTTTATCTAGCGTTACACTCGTTCTCTCCATGACATACTCTATTTGTTTTGGTACCGTTTGCGGATACAATTTTCATCCAATCCCAATTGTTAGTGGTTTTTTATATGGGGGGATTGTTGGGCTCATCCCTGCCATTATTTTTGTTGCATATGAATGGATTGTTAAGGGACTCAGTTGGTTACCTATCGTAGAAGTTATATTTCTTTCAATAATTCCATTATTTTTGTCAAAGAAATGGTCTCTTTTTTCAAGAGATAAGAAGCTAATATTAGCTTTTATGATTGCATCATTTTATGTTCTTGTTTCATTAGTATTTGGGATGTTGAATGTCCTTTTAGAAACAGGTTTTACACCGTACATATCTAATCTATATAGTGGGTATATATTTGCATCACTTATTATGGTTATGACAATGGTGTTTCAAGTGTATTTGACTGAGTATTTAAACGAAAATGCATTATTGCGTACAGAAATGCAAAAATCAGAAAAACTTAATATTGTAAGTGAGTTAGCTGCAAGTGTTGCACATGAAGTTCGAAATCCGCTCACTGTGGTACGTGGGTTTATTCAATTGCTAGAGAGTACGGAAGACGTAAAAAATAAAGATTATATGCGTCTCGTATTAGCTGAACTGGATCGTGCTGAACAGATTATTTCAGATTATTTAAATTTAGCAAGGCCTCAAATTGAAAAAAAAGAACATATTTGTTTATCAGCACAATTAATTGAAATGACAACGCTTATGTCATCATTTGCAGCGATGCAGGGTGTTTATTTGCAAGTTGAGATTTCTGAGAGCCTTTATACTATCGGTGATAAAACGAAATTGAAGCAAGCTATTATGAATGTTGTTAAAAATGGCATTGAAGCAATTCAAGGAAACAAAGGGTATTTAAAAGTAACGGCTATTCAAAAAGATGAAATGATAATAATAAGAGTTAAAGATAGTGGCGTTGGAATGACAAAAGAACAGTTAACAAGGCTTGGACAACCGTATTATTCTTTAAAAGAAAAAGGAACAGGATTAGGTCTTATGGTAACATTTAGTATTTTACAAGCGCATAATGGTACATTGGAATATAAAAGTGAAAGTGGAAAAGGAACTGAAGCTATTATTATATTGCCAGCTGTACGATATAAGGAATAAAAGTTACCGGTAGAAGGTAACTTTTTATTTTATTGTGCATTAGAAAATATACAGAAGTTTATTCATTTGTTTTTTCTTGTTTTGTTCGAATGAATAAACTTCTAAATGATTGAAAGAAGCTTTGCTCTTTTGAGGCGGCGACTAATTTTTTTGTTTCTTGAATTTCGCGAATAACTTGCATAAGTTGTGCATCACGGCTGCTGTCTTTATTGTAAATTTGATGGACAAGTTTATTCATTTTTTCTTCTTGTTTAGATTCTCGCTTATACATATGATTCATTAATAAGTCCATCTTTTCTTTCTGGAGTTCATCTGTTTGAGCGGCGTGATCAACTAGATCTTGTAACATTTTTTCTTGAGATCCTTCCTTTACATAAACTTGTTGCATAAGTTCATCTAATTTCTCGTCTTTTAAACGATTTTGTGTAATGAGAGTAGAGTTTTGATGAATAATTGCTTCATTTAATTGAGCAAGCATTTCAAGTTTTAACATGAACTCCTCAAAGTTACGCCCATCTTCTTTTTCTTTTGGTTGTATTTCTTGCTTATCTTGAATAACAGGTACAGGTGGGGCCTCTTTTTCTTTTAAAATAATAGGTATTGTTTCTGAAATATCTTCTTGTAATGTAGCAGCTCTTTCATGTATAGATTTCAATAGTTTTAAATCATCCAATTTATAAATACGAGCATCAGCTGTTTTTGAAATGATATAACCGTGTTCCTCTAAGAGTTGGCTATATTTTCGGACTATATGTTTTGGGATACCTGTTTTATTTGTAACATCTTTCGTTTTATAAATAGCTTCCATGATAGTTCCTCCCCAAAAAGTATCGTATATATCATTTCAATCTTTTATGAGGACTTCCTTTGAAAAAGAATGTCGGAAGGTTATTAGTTTTCTACAGCATTAGTGAAAAGATGAGGAAAAATGAATGTTTTTGGCGGAATGGAGAGGAAGAGCTAAAATAATGTCTGAAAACATACATAGAAGAAGTTTGTTATAATAGCTGAGGAAAAGAAATTGGTAGGAACACGGAGGTACACATGAAGCAATTAAAAGGTATTATCATTTCAATTATTGCAATTCTTTCTCTTTTGGTAGCAGTATATGAAGTACTTGTGCCAGAGGAGACAAGTACTAAAAAAATAACTACGTATGATCAAATTTTAGAGTTCCCGAAAGAACGATATCCAGAGACCGGGAAACATATAGCGGATGCTATAAAAGAAGGGCATTCAGAAATGTGTACAATTGATCGTAATGGTGCAGCGGATAGAAGGAAATTATCGTTAGCGCCATATCCGACGAAGAAAGGTTATGATCGCGATGAATGGCCGATGGCGATGTGTAAGGAAGGCGGAAAAGGAGCTCATATTGAATATATAAGTCCAGCAGATAACCGCGGTGCAGGTTCTTGGGTAGGGAATAAGCTAGACAAATATCCAGATGGTACGCGTGTGAAATTTGAAGTGAAGTAATAGTTGCACATTTCATAATGAAGGAGAAGGGAACTATGGAGTTAACAATTTCTTATTCGCAATTAATGTTGATGAACTATGACGGTGAACAGCCTTACGTAGATTGGACAGATGAAGATTTTGAAAGAGGTTATGCTAAGGCGGATGGAACTGTTATTTTTGAAGCACTCTCTGATTATACTTGTGAAGTAAAAGTGACTTGTGGAAAACATATTGAGAAAGAAGAAGTGATTAGAACGGTTGCGGTTCCTTTTACAGTTGAAAATGAATGTATCGTTGTAACGAGTATTCTTTCAAATAAATTTCAGATCCCTATTCCAAATGGTGAGTATACAGTTGTATTACAGGCAATTCCTCTTGAAGAGCCAACGGATGATGAATTATATAAAATACAATATGAATTCTTTTTTGAAAGTAAAGAATAAAAATGGGTTATCCTTTGGAGGATACCCATTTTTGTTATGCGTTTGTTTTTAAAAGGGAACGAGCATCTTTTGCTGCTTGCACCATGTGTTCTAAAGCCGGAATAACTTCTTCCGTTCTTCTAGTTTTTAAACCACAGTCTGGATTAATCCAGAAATATTTAGGATCACATACTTGTAAAGATTGTTCTACGATTGCGAACATCTCATCTTTACTTGGGACACGTGGACTATGAATGTCATATACACCTAGACCAATTCCTTTTTCATATGTTGTATGTTTTAATGTATCAATAAATTCTCCATGACTTCTTGATGTTTCGATAGAAATAACATCTGCATCTAACGCACGAATGGCATCTACAATATCTTCGAAGTTACTGTAACACATATGGGTGTGAATTTGTGTTTCGTTTGCTACAGAAGATGTTGCTAAAAGGAATGATTGAACTGCCCATGTAATGTATGCATCCCAATCTTTCTCTTTTAAAGGCATACCTTCACGAAGTGCGGGCTCATCGACTTGGATTACTCTTATTCCGGAAGATTCAAGTAATTCAATTTCATGACGAAGTGCTAGTGCAATTTGATATGAAACTTCTTTTCGTGAAATATCATTTCGAACGAATGACCAATTTAAAATAGTGACAGGTCCAGTGAGCATACCTTTTACTACTTTCTCTGTTAAGCTTTGTGCATATACAGTTTCTTTAATAGTCATTCCATTTATAAAGGCAACATCGCCATAAATAACAGGTGGTTTTACGCAACGAGAACCGTACGATTGTACCCATCCGTTTTTAGTAAAGGAGAAACCAGCAAGGCGCTCGCCGAAATATTCCACCATATCAGTTCTTTCGAATTCACCATGCACTAGTACATCAAGACCAATATCTTCTTGGTAACGAATCCACTTCGCAGTTTCCTTTTCAATGAACTGATTATATTGTTCATTTGTAATATCACCGTTACGCCACTGTTTACGAGTTTGACGAACTTCGGATGTTTGCGGGAAGCTACCGATAGTTGTTGTTGGTAACAATGGTAATTGTAAAGCTACTTGCTGTAGTTCATATCGTTTTTCAAATGGAAGAGGACGTGAGAAATCATCTTCTTTAAGTGATGTACTTGCAAGTTTTACATCTTCACGATTACGTGCAGCTGATGAGCGGATGGCATTATGTGCGTTACGATATGTTGTCAGCTCGCTACTGATGCTTTCTACACCTTTAGTAAGAGCAGAATGGATAAGGACTAGTTCTTCTAATTTTTGATTAGCAAATGCAAGTGCATCAAATAATTCAGTTGATAAGTGTGCTTCTTCTGTTTTATCAATTGGAGTATGCAATAAGCTACAAGAAGGCTGAACAATTAAACCTTTTGCTGCAATTTGATTTTGTAATGTTGTAAATAAAGAAAGTACATCATCAAGATCAGCTCTCCAAATGTTACGGCCATCTATACAACCGATAGCTAAAATTTTATCAGCTGGGAATCCATATTTTGAAATAGCATTTATATTACCTTCTTTGCCATGAACAAAGTCTAATCCAATACCGGAAACAGGGAATGTAATAATTTCTTCATAGTTCTCTTCTACACTATCAAAATATGTTTGTAGAAGAAGATTAGCATTCGGAACTTCTTTATGAATAGCTTCGTAAAGTTCTTTCGCTTGATTAATTTCATCTTTTGTTAAAGATGCGAAGATTGGTTCGTCAACTTGAATAACTTGTGCTCCAGCTGCGTGTAATTCAGAGAATAATTGAACATAAGGTGCAACTAGCTCTTTTAAAATAGTGGCAAATTGATCTTCGTTATAACCTTTTGCTAGTTTTAGGAATGTATAAGGTCCTAAAATAACTGGTTTTCCATCAACGCCTAACTCTTTTTTCGCTTCTTCATATAAACGAAGAGGACGATTGTCTTTTAATGAGATTTGTAATCCTTCTTCATATTCAGGAACAATATAATGATAGTTTGTGTTAAACCATTTTGTCATTTCAGAAGCAACGTGATCTTTAGAACCACGTGCCATCGCAAAATATACATCAAGGTAAGATGTAAACTCTGAAAAACGTGACGGGATAAACCCTAACATGTAGGCCGTATCCAGAACGTGGTCATAATATGTAAAATCGCCAACTGGAATTAATTCAATTCCTTTTTCTTGCTGTACTTTGACGTGTTGAAGGCGAATTTCTTTCATTGTCGTTAAAAATTGTTCTTCATCAATTTTATTGGACCAAAAAGCTTCCAATGTTTTTTTCCACTCTCGTTGTAGTCCGATACGTGGATAACCTAAATTACTTGTTTGAATTGCCATTTCAAATTCCTCCCTAATTGAAAGTAAGCATTTCCGTTTACTAGGAAATACCTATAACAAAAAGCATAAAGGCATAGAAAAATAAGCCTTCCTTTTTGTCCTTAACACCTCATCATCATCCGTGAGTCTATCAGTGTTGTTAAAATAGGCAGGTCTCCTGACTTATGCTTCATATAATTTCTTTCACCTTCCCGTTTTCACAGTGGCACAAAAAAGAAATCTCAGCATTTACAGTGGCGGGACCGTGCTGGAGTTTCACCAAACTTCCCTTTTAAACACGAAGTGAAATGTTCGTGTACCTATTTTCCTTTTGAAAGGAATTTAACAAGCGATATGATATTGAAACAAATTCTAACACAATTTTCGGAATTTTGTCCACTGTTTTAAAATAAGAAAATTCTAAAGTTTTTTATTTTAATTATTGGTACTTTTCTGATTTTTATAAGGCGAAGAAAAGTGAGGGGTATTGAAATGAAGTGCGATTAAACTTATAAAGAAGTGAGTACCTGTACAGAGATAAGACGCCAGTTATGGTATTTAACAAGCGGTCCATATTCTGGAATAAGGAAGGGAATTGGATGGTTCATTTTGAAATAGTAAGTTATCACAAAAAGAACAAGATTGCTGTATAAAGATAAATATACTAAGTTTATAGGAATGGGGAATTTCAATTGGAACAAAGTACACAAAATATTTATTCACCGCCAAAACATATAGTTTCAGCAGCGACAATTGTAATTAATGAACAAAAAGAAATCCTATTAATCAAGGGGCCTAGAAGAGGATGGGAAATGCCAGGTGGACAGGTTGAAGAAGGAGAGTCTTTGAAAGATGCTGCAATAAGGGAAACTAAGGAGGAAACAGGTATTGATATTGAGGTTTTAAAATTTTGTGGAGTATTCCAAAATGTGAACCATTCAATATGTAATACGTTGTTTTTAGCTAGACCAGTTGGCGGTAAATTAACGACTACACCAGAAAGTTTGGAAGTAGGGTTTTATCCTATTGAACAGGCGTTAGAGATGGTGAATTTTATGAATTTTAGACAAAGAATTGAATACAGTTTGGATGAAAATCAACAACCTTTTTATATAGAATTTTAAGAAACGAAATTCTATTATAGGACACTATTGTTGAATAAACCTTAGATTTTCAAACGATTTTATTGTTATATTTTTGAGCACAGTGAAGTATCCTATATCGAAAATTAAACAACTATATGATACCCCCGTCCTAAATTAGAACGGGGGTATGTTTATCTTAGGTTTTAAAATTAAATAACTTTATTGTCTTTTTACAGTCTCTTCTTTACAAGTTTAACCTTCATCTATATCAATTTCTGAAAGTCGCCCTGCAACTGCATCTGTAAGGAGGGTGTTTAACCATTGCAATTCAACTGTAATATGTTCAATAACGCTTTGTAAAATATATAGTTGTGCACGTGGAATTTGTCCTTTGCTACAATCATAAATAGTTTGCATTTTAAGTAAATATTGAACGGTATCATTTTTCTTTTTTTCTAAAATAGGAACTAACTCTTGGTCATCACCAAAATGAGCGAAAGAGAGTGCCGAATAAATTGGTTTATATATTTGATTTTTTGCTTCGAATTGTTTTAATAGTAAAGTGTGAAATAACCGTTTACCTTCTTCTGTTATATGAAAGATTGTTTTATCTGGTCTATTCGTATCTCGAACAATAGTTGTAATACTAATTGCACCTTGCTTTTCTAGTTGCTCGAAGGCGTAGTAAAGTGATCCTTTTGCATATTTAATATAACAATCCATTTGTCTTTCTTTCATGATGTGTTGCACTTCATATGGATGTTTATCTCCTTCGATTAGCAAGCCGAGAATGACTAATTTCATGCTCATTCTGTCTCAACTCCTGTATATAGAAACTTTATCCCGATTTGTGAGGGATAATAACCAGTGGGAATGGTTCCTTACTGATCAAAGATTTACTCTATATATTATAAACGGCATACCCTTTTTCATAAAGGATATGCCGTTTCTTTTTTCTATACTAACTTACTTGCTTTTGTTTTTGTTTCGTTTTTGGTCCTGTAAAGAGGCGTTCATTTCCCATAAGTAAAATACAAATAATACTTAGTACAGCGGGGATAAGTGCCCAGAAGAATGTACTGGCAATAGATGTAGCTAGAGCCTCTTTAATACCAGTTAATATTTCAGCTGGAATCTTCTCGGTAGCACCTTGTGATAATAAGAAACTTGTGTCTCCACCTTTTGGAGCTAATTCAGCTAGTTCAGGAGGGAACACAGTGTTTAATTTATTAGTAAAAATATGATTTTGAATGGTACCGAAAATTGTTACACCAAGAGTCATACCGAGTGAACGGAAGAATGAGTTTGTTGATGTAGCAGAACCACGATCTCGCATTTCTAACTTGTGGATAGAAGACATACTTAAAACTGAGAACGAGAAACCAACCCCAAGTCCAGTGAGAATCATAAATAGCGTTACAAGTAGACGAGGTGTATCCATTGTTAAAGTGCTTAGTAAATAAATACCAATTACGAAGAAAACGCCAGATACCATCATGATGTTACGATAACTTGTTCGAGAAGCTAACTGTCCACCTGTTTGACTTCCAATTACAGAACCAACCATCATAGGTGTTAAAATTAATCCAGCATTTGAGGCTGAACCGCCGAGAACACCTTGAACGAAGATTGGAATATAAACTGTACAGATGATAAAAGCGGCACCATAGAAAAAGGCAACTCCTTGGCTAGCTGCGAATAAAGGTTTTTTAAATAGATGGAATGAAATGATAGGCTCAGTTGCTTTTCTTTCTACGAAGAAGAAAATAATAAGCATAATAACAACTGTTGTAAATAAACCGATAATTACTGTGGAATTCCATGCGTATTCTTTACCACCAAGTTCTAAGGCGAACATTAAGCAAACGATACTAATAACAAGTGTAATAGCGCCAGCCCAATCAATTTTTTGTTTTCTAAATTCTAGAGATTCACTGTAGTATTTAGTAATGAAGAAGAAGGAGATAAGTCCTAATGGAATATTAATATAGAAGACCCAATGCCAACTTATATAGTCTGTAATATAAGCACCTAATAAAGGACCGAATACACTAGATGTCCCGAAAACCGCACCGAATAGCCCTGTCATTTTTCCGCGCTTTTCTGGTGGGAATATATCGTACATAATTGTGAAGGCGATAGGCATAAGAGCGCCGCCACCGATTCCTTGAATAGCTCTATAAATACTTAGTTGCTCAATACTAGATGCTGTTCCGCAAAGTGCAGAACCAAATAAGAAAAGAATGAGGCCACCAATATAAAAGCGTTTCCGTCCGTACATATCAGAAAGCTTTCCGAAGATAGGCATCCCTGCCATTGTTGCTACCATATATGCAGACGTGACCCAAACGAACTTGTCAAATCCTCCTAGGTCTCCAACAATCGTTGCCATTGCTGTTGCAACGATTGTATTATCCATTGCCGCCATTAAAATACCAAGTAGTAAACCAGCAACAACAAATTTTGTATTGTTGGAGTCTTTTTTTGATAATTGAGATTCCAAATATAACCCTCCTTTAATAATAAGTAAACAATATTAAGTTTCGAGTGCAGCGCATAAAAATTTAAAGTATAGTTCTTTCAAATCAATTTACACAAGTGCACTGACAAAGCCATAAAGAATATTATAGTCAAATTTGACTAAAAGGCAAACTTTTTCTTCCGTCAAAATATTCTGTTGTATGGACAGAGAAAGAGTGAGTAATACTTAGTATTGGTATAAAGTCAATGAAGGAAATTGTAAAAAAATATTTCAGTAAGAATACCTTCTGTTAACAGAGGAAAAATGGTTTTTTCTTTATATTGTCGAATAGGATAAAAGGAAGAGTAATAACTATATATCTTTTGTAACAAGCTTTATTAATATCGTGTAGAGAGGCAGAATAAGGTCGTATGGATGATGCATCTGAAATGGGGTGAATATTATTATGAAAATGTGGAAACGAATTTCGGATCAAGGAAGGCGTTCAATACCGCTACAACCGGTGTTATGGATTGATGGCTCAAAAAAGGAAAACGAATGTCCTAATGTAGTAGTTACATTACAAATCCGTAGTATGTATAAAGAAAAATTTTCATATGAACTGACCTATGATGTAAATGACATACTTATTATTCGAATTGAAGTTGAAAATAAAGGAATGGAAATGATTTCACGAGTTGTAGTAAGTCATATGATTCGAGATTATTTTGCATATATTCCAAACTCATTAAAGGTTGATAAGGGGATGAGTGAGTTTCTGTTCCAGCTTGTAAGGTGGCGAATCGAAAATTTATTACCGAATGAGAAGGTAGAACTAATTTGTAAAATAAAAGCAAATAAAGATAAAGCACTTAAAAACGCATTATTTCAGGCTACATATACATTTCAATATAAAGGATTATCATATGGTCCACTGCAAACAAATGAAGTTGTTGTGCGGCAATGATAAAAAGGAACCTGTATGAAAGGTTCCTTTTTTAGTGAAGGTTGTGTTTTTTGAGTACTTTTTTTGCTCGATTCCTTTTTTTCCTACATAATTGTTTTTATAACCAAAATATAGAATGAAAAGAAAGGAAGCAACATTTACAATAGCATCAAGTTGATCGTTTGTAATAAAGTTCACTCCGAAAGAATTAAATAGTAATTTTAACGATAACAGAAAACCTGCTAGAAAACGTATAATATCTGATAGATTTTCTTTTTGTAGCATATAGGTCACCTCTTTCTAAAACGATATATAGTATATATATGAAATAGAATAGAAATGGTAGACAAGCTTAAGCGGAAATGTACATTGAATATGTACATTTTTTATTTTGTAGGAAAACATAATTGTTATAGAAACATATATTGGTATAGAAAGGAGGGGAAATATGAAACATAAAGGGAAAATTAGTGGGTTATTACTTGGGAATACAGTGGCAGTTACAGAATGGATTGCGCTTCAGGATGTAATTACAAAACTGGATTCGCGATCATTTTATAGCGTCTTTATTATTTATATATTGCAAATGATACTCAGCTATTATTTTGGACATTGGTATGATAAAAGAGCGAGTGGGCGTATGGATACGGAAGTAGGGGAATGGCGAGTAATGATTTTGTAGTTGATTTCTTTGAGAAAGTAGCTGCTTTATCAGAACGGGATTCTCATAATATTACAGTGTACATTCTTTCTGTGAAAGAATGGAAAGAACTAAAAGAAACAGTGCAAGAAAAAAATTGGAGGTGTTAGTACAAAAATTGGAGAGTACGATTGTAAAGACAATTCGTAAAGGGGATGTCGTTACTAAGTGGGATGAAAATAAGTATGTTATTGTGGCGATTGATAACGGACATGAAAAGTCGACAATAACAAACCGATTAATGAAAAATATTGAAAGTGAAATAGAAAATGGCTTGTTAAGTATGAATCTATTATTTGGAGCTGCTAGTTATCTAGTAGAAGGAAAAACTTTTGAAGAATTGCTTAGAAAAGCACAAAAACAATTGTATAATTATAGAAACTTGCAAAGTGATGAATGAAATTTTGATTTGAAGAAGTATGATATAAAGAATTTTTTGTAACATTTTTTTGACTTTTGTTACAAGAAAAACTTTTTTTGTAACAAAAGTCTTTAAAAATATATGGAATCAGCATATAATTGTGTGTGGATGTATCAATGCATTTTGCACATGTTTTCAGTTTAAAAGTGTAGAGGAAAACACGCTCTACACTTTTCCTTTTTAAGAAATTAAAAGAATCTTTGTAAGAGTTGCGAGGTCATCTTCGCACTATGTAAAATGGACAAAGAGGTTATTTGGTAGAAAGTGAGAAAGGGAATGATAGACGTGAGAGGTTATAGATTATCTTTTATCAGGTGAAACATTATAGTGTTTCTTGCAGTAGGTAAGATTACAGTAAATACCTTTATGTTTTAAGACATTACATAATTTTAAATGCTAAAATTGTACAAGCAGTATAAATAATTATTGATGATCTTCGTAAAAAAGATGCGAGCGTGAAATAGATAAAGAAGTTACATGTTTTCATGGGATTTTTGGCACGATGATCGTTTACTAATAGGAGGAAAAGATGTTGAAATATAATAAATTAGCAATTGTAACTGCATTATCACTGACTTTACTAGCCGGTTGTTTCGGACCGAAACCAGAAGAGGAATTATATGTTGCGTTTGAAAATGCTGCAAAGCAAGAAAAAACAATGTTTGAAGATGCAAAAAAACTTGAAACTTTAGAGAAAGAGGGACAAGAATTATATAACCAGATTGTTCAAGAAGGAAAAGATAATAATCAAACTGTTAAAGAAAAGCTGAATCAAGCAGTGAAAAATACAGATGAACGAGAAAAAGTGCTTACAAAAGAAAAAGAATCTTTAAATAAAGCACAAGAAGAAGTGAAATCAGCAGATAAATATGTAAAGAAAATTGAAGATAAGAAATTGAAAGATCAAGCGGATAAAGTGAAAAGCACATATGAGAAACGACATGATTCATTTAACAAGATGTATGATAGCTATAGTAAATCGTTAAAACAAGAAAAAGAATTATATACAATGTTACAAGATAAAGGTACAAAATTAAAAGATATTAGTGAAAAAGTAAAAGTAGTAAATCAATCTTATAAAGATATTGAATCAGAAAAAGACAAGTTTAATGAATTTACGAAATCTTATAATACAGAAAAAATAGCTTTTTATAAACAAGCAAATATTAAAATTAAAGAAGAGAAAAAAATAAAAACA
>NZ_ALBR01000013.1:0-9812 GCF_002081505.1 Bacillus sp. CDB3
ATACAAGAAAAATAGTACTTTTAATAAACAAGACAAATAATTAAAATTAAAGAAGAAGTAAAAAATTAAACAGTTTCGGCCTACACGTTCGGCCTAAACTGTTTTATTTTTTTTGTATAAGTACGACTATACCATGGAACTGGTTCGCTTAATTTTTTTTCTTGTTTTAATGCTTCAGGACCAATATAATTTTGCAGTGTTTTTTTTGCTATTGTTAAAGATAAGGTTGTTTTCGGATTTCGATAGGAGGATTCAAGGTGACCAAGATGCGGTAGGGTGCGAAAATCATCTTTCGTAGGAGGGATATGGAAAAAATAATCACCTAAACGTATAAGAACATCGGATTGTTGTTGACTAAAACGTGGATTTCTAGAAAAATGTAATCCTTCTTTGATAGCCTTCTTTTCAGTAATTAAGCGTTCTAAAGCAGTCTTTTTTAACCAGTATAAGTACTTAGGGTTAGTTGCAGCTTTAGCATGACGATTCACAACGAAAATAGATTGAGCTAGTCTATTAATAGAATGTTGGTTATGTAATTGAGATTGTGGTTGTGAAGGTTTCATATTGAATCTCCTTTCAATTTTTCCTTATTATAGCATAAATAAAATGGGTTTTTATTATATGCAAAAAGTAATTGTATATATTTTCAATATTAAAGCAATATTGTTACAAAAAACAACTATTTTGTATAATAGTGATAGAACATGTTTCAGAAATTTGATAATGAAAGAGTGAGAAGTTTGAAAGAAATATTAAAACAACAATATGCCATTATAGACATTGGTTCTAATACAATGCGCTTAGTTATTTATGAAAAACAAAGCGGAGGTTTTTATAAAGAGATTGAAAATACGAAAGTGGTCGCTAGGTTAAGAAATTACTTAGTAGATGGTGTATTAAGCGAAGAAGGAATAGAAGTATTGTTACAAACATTATTTCAATTTCAAGAAAGTACACGATTTCATAAGTTGCATCATGTGCTATGTGTCGCAACGGCAACAATTAGACAGGCAGAGAATCAATATGAAATTAAAAAACTTGTTGAAGGACAAACAGATTTTACTCTTAGAGTTTTATCAGAATATGAAGAAGCGCGTTACGGTTATTTAGCAGTTATGAATTCTACTTCATTTTCAGAAGGAGTTACAGTTGATATTGGTGGGGGAAGCACAGAAGTTACATACTTCCGAAATAGAGAAATTTTAGAATATCATAGCTTTCCTTTTGGAGCACTTTCTTTAAAGCAACAATTTATTCAAGGTGATATTCCTACTACAGAAGAGTTAGAGAAAATTAAAAACTATTTATGGAATCAATTTCGAACGTTACCATGGTTAATCGATAAAAAATTACCCCTTATCGCAATTGGTGGAAGTGCGAGGAACTTGGTGAAAATCCATCAAAATTTAATTTGTTATCCTATAGCTGGATTACATTTATACAAAATGAAAGAAGAAGATATTCAACATGTAAAAGAGGAATTAAAAGAATTGTCGTTCATAGAGCTTCAAAAGTTAGAGGGGTTAGCAAAAGATCGAGCGGATACGATTATTCCAGCTATCGAAGTCTTTCATATACTTGTTAACGTTATAGAGGCACCGGCATTTGTATTGAGTAAAAAAGGATTAAGAGAAGGTGTTTTCTATGAAGAATTAACGAAAGATTTGGGGATTTCGTACTATCCAAACGTAGTAGAAGAAAGTTTACATCTATTATCATTTGAATACGAAATGGATATGGAATTTGTAATTCAACTTATTAAACAAGGAACATTGATTTGTAAACAACTTGAAGGAGTAGGACTTATTTCTATGTCGGAAAAAGACTGGGAAATATTCCATCAAGCGGCGAAAGTATTTAATATTGGGAAGTACATAGATGAAGAAGCGAGCCGTTTACATACGTTTTATTTGCTAGCGAATAAAACAATTGATGGTATGATGCATAAAGACCGAGTTAGATTAGCGCTTATTGCCTCGTACAAATCAAAAATGTTATTTAAACAACATTTAGCTCCATTTGAAGGTTGGTTTGAGAAAAGTGAACAAAAAAAATTCGGTTATTAGGAGCTGTTTTGCAATTTTCAGCTGCTTTAAATGTGAGACAAAGATCGCTTGTTGAAACGATATCTATAACAGAAAGTAAAGAAGGATTAACATTTAGAATTGTATGTGAGCAATCGGCGTTATCAGAAAAAGTGCAAGCTGAAAAGCAAAAAAAGCAGCTGGAAAGAGTATTGAAAACGAATATTAACTTATCATTTGAATCAAAACGTTAAGTTGTACGGATGTCTTTACAAAAAATTAACACTTTGGAATATAGTAATTTGATAAAATAAAAGTAACTAAATTATAGTGAAAAAGTTTCAAAGGGAAGTGTGAAGAGAATGGAATTGCTAAAGGGGAATTTAGTAAATTTAAATGATACAGCTTATTATAATAACCGTGAGTTGAGCTGGCTAGCTTTTAATGAACGTGTACTACAAGAAGCGCAAGATGAAAATAATCCACTTTTAGAAAGATTAAAGTTTATTAGTATTTTCAGTTCAAATTTAGATGAATTTTTTATGGTGCGTGTAGCAGGTTTGAAAGATCAAGTAAGTGCCGGATTTAATCAGCCAGAAAATAAAGCGGGTTTAACACCGAAGAAACAGTTAAATAAGATTGCGATAAAAGCTCATGAGTTAATGACTGTACAGTATGACACGTTTAAAGGTTATGTATTGCCAGCGCTTGAACTAGAGGGGATTGAGCGTCTAACATTCCATGATTTGACGAAAGAGCAGAGAGAATTTATAGAAGAATATTTTGATGAACAAATCTTTCCGGTATTAACTCCTGTAGCTATTGATGCGTATCGTCCATTTCCTATGTTATTAAATAAAAGCTTGAATTTAGCTACTATTTTATACGATGAGAAGCAGGCAGAGGAAGAAAATCGCACGAAGTTAGGAATTGTCCAAGTGCCTTCTTTGTTGGAGCGTTTCATATTTTTACCGAGTGAAGGGCAAAAACATAAATTTATTTTATTAGAAGATGTAATTAGTGGTTTTACTCATAAATTATTCACGGGATATAACGTATCACCCGTTACTCGTTTCCGTATTACACGTAATGCGGATCTAACAATCCATGAAGAAGGTGCACGCGATTTATTAAAAGTAATTGAAAAAGAATTGAAAAAGCGTAAGTGGGGAGCTGCCGTTCGTTTAGAAGTTGGTAAAGAACACATTGATGAAAGAGTGTTAGCGTTATTGTATGAAGTGTTGGAAGTAAAAGATGAAGATGTGTACATGATGGATGGACCGTTAGATTTAACATGTTTATTCTCCTTATATAAAAAACTAGCGCCTTTATATGAACATCTAGTATATCCGGCTCTTATTCCTCAACCTCCTCAAGATTTAGGTGATGAGGAAGATGTATTTGAAAAAGCGATAGAACATGATATTTTATTACACCATCCCTTTGAGTCGTTTCAGCCAGTCGTTGATTTTGTCCGTGATGCGGCAGATGACTCGAATGTACTTGCAATCAAACAAACATTATATCGTGTAAGTGGAGATTCTCCGATTATTCAGGCGCTAAAGGTAGCGGCTGAAAAAGGGAAACAAGTGACGGTATTGGTTGAGTTAAAGGCGAGGTTTGATGAAGAGAATAATGTTCATTGGGCTAAAGAATTGGAACAGGCCGGATGTCACGTTATTTACGGAGTAAGTCACTTGAAAACGCATAGTAAAATTACGTTAGTTGTAAGAAGAAGAAACGGAAAAATTGAAAGGTTTGTACATCTTGGAACCGGAAATTATAATGATGCAACAGCGAAGTTATATACCGATTTTGGATATATTACATCGCGAAAAGACTTTGGTATAGATGCAACAAATTTCTTTAATTATTTGAGTGGCTATACAACGAAACCGCATTTTCATCATTTATCTGTTGCACCATTTGATATAAGAGAGCAATTTATGGATTTAATAGATGAGGAAATCCGTTACCATAGACAATATGGAAATGGATATATTATCGCTAAGATGAATTCGTTAACAGATAAACCGTTAATAAAAAAAATGTATGAAGCATCGCAAGCTGGGGTAAGGGTAGAGCTCATCGTTAGAGGGACATGTTGTTTAAGACCTGGGATTCCAAATGTAAGTGAAAATATTCGTGTAGTTAGTGTTGTGGGAAGATATTTAGAACATAGTCGTATTTATTATTTCCATCATAATGGAGATGAGAAAATATACTTATCTTCAGCTGATTTGATGACACGAAATATGGAAAAACGAGTAGAAATATCTTTCCCAATTTTAGATATTGAAATGAAAGCGAGAATAAAGGCAATTTTACAGCTTACTTTAGCTGATAATGTGAAAACACGTGAACAAAATAAAGATGGTGACTATTATTATATTATTAATAGTGGTGCAGAAGAAATTGATAGCCAAGTGAGTTTATTTAAGATGGCTTATCAAAATACAGATGCTGAATAGTGGGAATATAGTAAAAACCTCTTAGTGCAATTAAGAGGTTTTTACTTTTTTTCTCTACTCATATGTTCCTAAAATTGAAGAATGAGTAGAGAGAATAGTTTTTATTATAAGCGTGTGATGAGTCGGTTCCTTGATAGAATAAGATTTGGAAGAATAGTTTTTTTAATTAGTAATAGTATGGTTGCTGACAAGGCCCTCCGTAGCAAGGAAAGGGTGCTGGTGGTGGGAAAGGTGGTGGATAAGGCGGATAAAACGGTCTAGGGCCGAAAGCTAATGCTCCACCGAGTAATCCTCCAGCAATTCCGGCTAGAAATGGAACACCGAAAAATGGAAAGAAGCGTGAGTCGCCTGCTGGGCCAATAGGTGCTGAACGAACTGGGATTGGTTGATAATATGGATACATGAACAAACCTCCTTTATTGGACTCATTTTTATCATATGGTAGACCAAGCGTGGATGAGCGAGTACAAGAAAGGATAAGTAAGAAAATAGGCGAATTGTTACGAATGTTGTAGGGTGAAGAGTGTAATTTCGGGTTTTGACATAAAGCGGAATGGGACACGTGTTCTTCCAATACCTCGATTGACATAGAGAGTCAAATCCTGAATGTTATAGAAACCTTCAATATATTGTTTTGCAAGCGACGGGGTAATAATAGCACCTAAAAAAGGAATTTGTACTTGTCCGCCATGGCTATGACCAGAAAGTTGAAGGTTGATTGGATATGTAGCGATTTGTGGCGCGATATCTGGTTCGTGAATGAGAACAATTGTATAAATATTTTGTTTTGCGTGCTGTAAAGTTTCCGCTATTTTTGGTTTACCTAGTAGTACATCATCGAGCCCGAAAATGGAAATTTCACTATTATCCAGTAAACGAATTCGCTTTTCACTATTTTGTAAAAGTTCAAATCCCGATTCACGCATGATGTGATCATAGTATTCAGTTCCATATCCGCCATGGTCGTGGTTACCATAAATGGAAAATTTGCCAAAGGGTGCTTGTATATTCTTTAAAATGGATGCCACAAAAGGAGCCTCGGTATATGTTTGATAATCATCAATGAGGTCACCAGTAAAAAGGACGATATCTGGCTTTTCAGCATTGATTTTGGAAACGATTTGAGATAAATGTTGGAGAGAGAAATAGTATCCCAGGTGTAAATCGCTAAATTGAAGAATCTTCATACCATGAAAACCTTTTGGTATGAGTTGTGATGTAAGTGTGTGTTGGGTAAAAGAAAGTAAATAGGGTTCTATATATTTAGCATAGTAATAGCCGATGCTAGCGGTGATAAATGAATATAGACAAGTGCGTATTCCAGCTTTTAAAAAAGTTCTTCTTGTAATTTTTTTCATATACAGGTTACTTGAATCTCCTTTCAGTTTTTTAAAAATATATTTTGGATATTAAAAAAGTAGTATAGATTACGAAAAAATGAACGGAAAGAAACCTCTTTACGTTAAAATATCAGAAAATATTAAAAATATAAAGATTTCTGTTAAATAAAATGATAAAATGAATGTGTATTCATTTTTTGGAGGGGATGTATGTGAAAGAGAAGGTAGTTATTATAACAGGTGGATCAAGTGGAATGGGAAAAGGAATGGCGATTCGTTTTGCGAAAGAAGGGGCACGAGTTGTTATTACAGGACGTACAAAAGAAAAACTAGAAGAAACAAAGCTAGAAATTGAACAGTTTCCGGGGCAAGTATTGCCTGTACAAATGGATGTACGAAATACTGATGATATCCAAAAGATGATTGAGCATATTGATGAGAAGTTTGGACGAATTGATATTTTAATAAATAATGCAGCTGGAAACTTTATTTGTCCAGCAGAGGACTTATCTGTGAATGGCTGGAATTCGGTAATTAACATTGTATTAAATGGTACATTTTATTGTAGCCAGGCTGTCGGAAAATATTGGATTGAAAAAGGTATAAAAGGAAATATCATTAACATGGTGGCAACATATGCATGGGATGCAGGGCCAGGGGTTATTCATTCAGCAGCAGCTAAAGCTGGTGTATTAGCAATGACTAAAACGCTTGCTGTTGAGTGGGGACGTAAATATGGGATACGAGTTAATGCTATCGCACCAGGACCGATTGAACGTACGGGTGGTGCCGATAAATTATGGATTTCAGAAGAAATGGCTAAGCGTACAATACAGAGTGTCCCACTTGGTAGATTGGGGACACCAGAAGAAATCGCAGGTCTAGCTTATTATTTATGTTCAGACGAAGCTGCATACATAAATGGAACTTGTATGACAATGGATGGTGGCCAGCATTTGCACCAATATCCATTTTAAAAGGGATGAAAAATGAATGATTTATTCATTTTTCTCCGGTAAAATGTGACGGAATTGTGACACCTGAGAGAAAGGTGTTTACAAAGGGGAATATATACGGTATATTTAAGACCTCTTTTTTCTTCATAGTAGAATTGCTAATTCCCCTTAGCATTTTACCCCTCTAATCCCTTCAGGAAAACTGAAGGGATTTTTTATTATTTTTCCGTAAATATCGTGTTATAATTTTTGAAAAGTAAAGGGAGGGAAGCACGTTGATAGATGCATTAGATGTAATGAGTAACTTGGATAAAGTCCTTCCTTATTATCAAGCTATTTTTAGTGCTGATGAGCATACAGTAATTGGATATGAAGTTGTAGGACGTATTCAAACAGAAGAGGGCATACAAAGTTTAGCATCTTTCTTCCATGATGATTCTATTCCGAGTGAGTTCCAACTGGAAGCAGATAATATCATAGTAGAAAAAGCGTTAAATAGGTATTTAGAAACAGATCAAAAATTATTATTATTTATACATCGGAATGCTAATGTATTAATGAATGATGAAGATGAAAGTTTACTTCAACTTTTATTGATGTATGAAAAACAAGGTTTAAATTTGAACCACATTGTTTTAGAGATTACAGAACATGAATGTAAAGAAGATATCGAGCAATTTAATCATTTGCTGATGTATTATCGTACATATGGTATTCAAATTTCGATTAATAAAGTTGGAACGGGTACAAGTAATTTAGAACGTATTAGCGTGTTAGCACCGGATATTTTAAAAGTAGATTTAACAAACCTAAGGCAAACTGCACTTTTACAATCTTATCAAGATATTTTATATTCCTTATCTTTACTTGCTAGAAGAATTGGTGCGACATTGTTATATGAAGAGATTGATGCTTTTTATCAACTACAATATGCTTGGAAAAACGGTGGTAGATATTATCAAGGTAATTATTTAAAAGAATGTTTACCGGATTTTATTGAAACGAATGTTTTAAAAGAGCGACTTGGTAATGAATGTCATCAATTTATTCTGCATGAGAAGAAGAAGTTGCAAAAAATTTATAATTTAACAGAGATGTTACGTGATCGAATTGGTGATGTTCTGTCAAAACAAAAAAAGAATGAAGATATAAATGACTGGTTATTACAATTTAGCCAAAGTGTATCACAATGTAGTTTTCGGATATTTATTTGTAATGAAGATGGTTTCCAGCAATCAGGTAATGTTATGAAAAAAGATGGGGAATGGATTGTGATGCCGGAGTATTATATGAAAAACTGGAGTTGGCGTCCGTATTTTCTTGAGAATATCATGAAAATGCGTTTTGAAAATAAGGCGCGACTTTCAGATTTATATGCCGATATTGAAACTGGTGAAATGGTACGAACATTTTCTTTCCCGATTGATGATGAAAACTTTTTATTTATAGATTTATCTTATGAATATTTATATGAAGAAGACGTTTTATTTTAATGCACGAAGAGATTCGTGCATTTTTTTGTTTGTTTTTATCATAAATTGGTAATAGTGAAAATAATAATGAAAATGCTGTCTATCGTTGTAAAGATTTTACGAACGAAATCATCCCTGTCTTTGCATAATCATTGTTACAATGAATACTACAAAGACAAGCTCTTTTAAAAGGAAGGTGAAAAAATGAGGAAATATGGAATATGGTTTGTTCTATTTATATGTGTTGCCTTTCTAGTTGGCTATAGTGTCACAACTGTTTTAGGGAAAGAAGAAGTGAAAGTGGATCGGAAAGAAGTGTTTACAACGATACAAAAAGGTTATGAGACGCAATTTTCAATTCGAGGGAAGCAGATACCAATGAATAAGATGATAGAGACGTTATCACCATATTTTACAAATAATTTCCTTCAAGTTTTTACAGATGAAAACAGTAGAAATGAAAAACAAAGTGGTGAGTATTTACTTCCAGCAAAAGAAGCTCCGTTTTCCTTTAATTCAGAAACAAAAATGTCATATGATGAGGAACATAAAAATTTATATGTCTATGAACGGGCAAAAAGTGGACAATATCAAATTGTGACATTACAAAAGGATAATGGGAAATGGAAATTAGCAGGGTATCATGAAAGTCAGGAACTTTTGACTGAAATAAAAAGGTTACAACAATTATGAGAATAGGAATAGGTTTCTCCCTATTCCTATTCTATACCAAGTAGCTGTTGTAATTTTTCAATTTGAAAACCTGCGACAACTTCTCCGTCAATTACAACTGTTGGAGTTGAATAGGAGTCATAGTCATATAAAAGACGATTGCGTGCAGCGGCGTCTTTTTTTACGTCAAATTCTTCATACGCAACGTCATTATGTTTTAAAAATTCTTTCACAATGGTACAAGGCGGACAATCAGGCTGTGTATAAACCTCAATTTTTTTCATTGTAATTCCTCCCTTTTTCTGTGTTTTATTATATTCTGTCAGTATAAAAAGAGCAATAAAGAAGGAAAAAGATATTCTTTCTTCTTTTTCCTTCGTATTTCGACAAATTTTAGTTGAGTTTCTGGCCAAGAACCTTTATCCTAGAGTGTGGAACATTTTTTCTGTTATGACGGATAGAATGAGTATAGCTGTAAAACCTATTGGTAGGAAGATCAGAGAAAGGAGAGATTTCATGTCTCTACTCCAAGGAATTTTAACTCGACTTGTTAGTCTACAAGAACAAGCTGAAAGCGGTGAAGTAGCACAACGCTATTTTGAAGTGAACGGTGAGCGCAAATGTAGCGTGAAATTTTTCGATAAAAGTGAAATGTATGAGTTAGAAGTGTATCAACAAGGTGAAAAACCTCAAGTGTATCAATTCGACAACATCGACATGGTTGCAATTGAGATTTACGACATCATTTCTTGATACATATAAAAAAAGGTCTGCACTTGTCGTGTACCGTTTTACGTTTACGTTTATTTAATTTAATTAAGTACGTATACTACGTAGTAGGTAAGGTACGGTCGAACGTACAACAAAACGAAAACGT